>CAYILU010000001.1:0-9262 GCA_964364235.1 uncultured bacterium
CATCAGGGTGGGGGAGTTGGGCACGAAGTCCAGCCGGATCATCAGCGCGTAGTAGGATTCCGCCCATTGCAGGACGACCTCGGGGATCGCCCCGAAGGAAAGCCCCTCCGCCATCGCGATGTTGCAGGCGACCCGGGCGACCATCTCCTCGGGGGTTTCCAGGGTTTTCCCGTGGGAATCATTCTTGAGGTACCTGCGCTCCAGCACCGTGCGCGCGTTGTCGGAAACCGGCAGCGGGCCGTATTTCAGCCGCATTCGCTCCATCCACTCCTTCGGCGGGAGATCGGGAACCCGCTTGCCTTTGGGGCGCGCGGTCTTTTCTCCGTATTCTGCGGGTGCGGGCGTGGGGGGGGGGACGTTCAGATCCATCTGCTGCTCCGTCGGGGCGCTGCTTCCCTCAAGGCGAGAGGGCAGCGAAGGTTATTGTGAAGGCGTATCTTGTGGCCTTCCGGTGGCACGCATACAAGATATGGTGTCCGCCATATCCTGTCAAGGAAAACGCAGGCAAAAAAGAAAATACCTCTAACCCCTGTTCCCCTCGGCGTCTTGGCACTAATAAAACCAGGTTATTTAATGGGGCCCCGGACTGCCTGCCGAATCCCTTTCAGGAGATTTTCAGGAAATGTTTCGTATTTAAACACGATTTCCTCGAGGAGCGGCCGCGCCCCCATCTCCTCGAGGGAATTATCGACCACGCGGGCGAGGATCTCCTCCGGTTCGAGCGTGCTGCGTCGGGATGCAAGGAACCGAAGTTCCCGCGGAATGTCGTCCGGGGCTTTCCTTGCGGGTCCCGTGGTGATGAATTATGAGACTACAGACCCGCCGGGGGCAAACGGGCTGTTGAAATTTTCAACTTGATTCTCCGTAGTCATTGCTGTATACAGTCGCCATTATTTATCACGGGAAGACATTTCGGCGAATCGCAGTAAACCGGCCGGATAGAGAAAGGGGTGTCTATGTTTCCCCCGCGCAGGGAAAGGTTTCACAACCTCGTACTGTTCGTCTTCCTCGCGTTGTGCCTCCTCACGACCGCTCCCGGCTCCGAATCCTTCGCCCTGGACAACGGGCAGTGCTTCGACTGCCACGGCGATTCGGTGATCCTCGCGTGGTCGGCCGGGGAGAAGGCCGGCAACGTCAAAGCGGGCGGGCCTTCGAAACCGACCCGCCACATCGGGCCCTTCCCGGGGATCTCCCTCTACGTGGAGCCGGGGAAGTACAAGGCGTCGGTCCACGCGGACCTCTCGTGCACCGACTGCCATGGCGACATCAAGGACCTCCCTCACGCCGCCCGTCTTGCCCTCGTCGACTGCTCCGGCTGCCACTCCGAGGCGACCGCCGTATACAGGAAAAGCCGGCACGTCGTCGTTCACCGCAAGGAAGCGCAGGTGGACGCCCCCCGGTGCTCCGACTGTCACGGCGCGCACGCGGTCCCGAAGTCGTCCGTTTCCACGTCCCCCGTCTACTTCCGGAACATCGCGGCAACGTGCATCCGCTGCCACTCCAACCCGGCGCTGGAGCGGGCGGGAAGCATCCCAATCCCCGGCGCCGGCCGCATGTACGAGAAGAGCATCCACAACCGGGCGATCGTCGAGAAGGGGTTGAACAAGTCCGCCACCTGCTCCGACTGCCACGGGGCGCACTCTCTTTCGGACCGGCTCGACCCGGCATCGCCCATCTTCCGCTCGAACATTCCCCAGACCTGCGGGAAGTGCCACTACGGCGTGTACGCCATCTTCAAGGACAGCGCGCACGGGACGGCCTTCTACCGCGGTGTCCCCGACGCACCGGGGTGCACCGAGTGCCACGGGGAGCACGACATCCGCCAGGCGAGCGATCCCGGCTCCTCGGTCTCGTTCGCCGCGGTGTCCCAGAAGACGTGCCCCTCCTGCCACGCGGCCGAGAAGCTTTCGAACCGCTACGGCCTCCAGGCGGGGCAGGTGAAGGGATACGAGCAGAGCTTCCACGGCCTCGCCCAGCGGCTTGGGGACAAGACGGTCGCCAACTGCTCCTCCTGCCACGGGGTCCACGAGATCTTCCCGTCCAAAGACCCCCGCTCGACCGTAAACCCCAGGAACCTCAAGGTGACCTGCGGGAAGTGCCACCCGGTCGACACGGAGAACTTCGCCAAAGGGAACATCCACGTCGGGCCCGGCGGGATCGGTGGGCAGCTCAAGTACTGGGTGGAGAAGATCTACATCTGGATGATCGTCGTGGTCATCGGGGGGATGGCGGTACACAACGGCGCCGACTACATCCGGAAGCTGCAGGCCATCTACCGGAAGCGGAGAGAGTGGGAGGAGCCGGGGTACGAGCGGATGAACGTGTCGGAACGGGTACAGCATTTCCTCACCACGACGACGTTCTTCGCCCTCGTGATCACCGGCTTTGCCTTGAAGTACAAGTGGTCGACCCCGTTCGTGTCCGACACGGTGAACGTCTGGCTCCGGGGGACGGGCCATCGGGTGGCCGCCATCCTCATGGTGGCGACCTGCATCTACCACCTCTTTTACGTGATCTTCACGCCCCGCGGGCGCGACCAGTTCGCGCGGATGATGCCCCGCATGCAGGACGCCCTGGACGTCGTGGGGATGCTGAGGTACTTCGCCGGGCTGGACAGGCACAAGCCCCAGTTCGGCCGGTACAGCTACATCGAGAAAGCGGAGTACCTCGCGCTGGTGTGGGGCTCGATCGTCATGATCGTCACCGGATTCATGCTCTGGTTCCAGGATGAGACGCTCAAGCACGTCCCCATGTGGGGCCTGGACGTGGCCACGCTCATCCACTACTATGAGGCGATCCTCGCCACCCTGGCGATCATCGTCTGGCACCTGTACTCCGTGATGATCAACCCGGATTTCGCCCCGCTCTCGTTCACCTGGCTGGACGGGAAGCTTTCCCGTCACGACATGGAGCACGAGCACGGGCTCGAACTCAAGGAGATCGAGGAGAAGGAACGGCGCGGAGAGCCTCCGTCGCCGTGAACAACCAGGATTGCAACGGAGGAATCATGAAACGGATGCGGACGCTGGCCGTCCCCGTCGTTCTCGCGGCCCTCCTGGCCGGCGGGAAGGTGTTGGCCGCCGCCCCCGGGGTGGGGGACTGCCTCGAGTGCCACGGCGACAAGACGATCGAGAAGAGCCTGCCCGGCGGCGGGACGCTGTCGCTGTACGTCGACGAGAAGGCGTACCGGGGCTCGGTGCACGGGAAAGGGGCCTGCACGACGTGCCATTCCTCCGCCACGTCCCCTCACGGCAAGCTGGCGAAGGTTACTTGTGGAAAGTGCCACCCGGACGCGGAGAAATCGTACTCCTCGAGCACCCACGGGAAGACCCGCGCGAAGGGGGCCAGGGATGTCGCGGCGTGCGACGACTGCCACGGGAAGCACGACATCCGCAAGGCGAAGGACCCCGCCGCCCGTTCGTTCCACCTGAACATCGCGGGGGTGTGCCTCAAGTGCCACAAGGACCGCGCGATCGAGGACAAATACGGCCTGCCGGGCCAGCAGGTGATGGAAGCCTACGAGAAGAGCGTCCACGGGATGGCCGCCACGAAGTCGGGGCTGATGGGGAGCGCGGTGTGCCCGGACTGCCACGGCAACCACGCCATCCTCCCGGGGGACCAGCCCCGCTCCGCCACCCACCGGCAGAACATCCCGACGCTGTGCGGGAAGTGCCACCCCGGCATCCTTGAGGCCTACGAGAAGAGCGTCCACGGGAAGGGAATGCGCGGGGGGATAACGGAGTCCCCGGTGTGCACCGACTGCCACGGCGAGCATAAGATCACCAGGATATCGGACCCGGCGTCGTCGGTGTTCGCGAGGAACATCCCGAAGACCTGCTCCTCCTGCCACGAGAAGGAGGGGATCTCGACCCGCTACGCGCTGCCCAAGAAGCGGTTTTCCACCTACATGGACTCCTTCCACGGGATCGCCCTCGAGTACGGGATGACCAAGGCGGCCAATTGCGCCTCGTGCCACGGGTTCCACGAGATCCTCCCCGCGGCGGACCCGGCGTCGACGGTCAACAAGGCCAACCTCCCCCGCACGTGCGGGAAGTGCCACCCCAACGCGGGACCGAACTTCGCGAAGGGGATGGTCCACGTGGAGGTGACCCCCCAGAAGGCGATGGGGGTGTTCGTCGTGCGGGTCTTCTACACGGTGTTCATCTCCATGCTGGTCGTACTGTTCGTCTGCCACGTCGGCCTGGAGCTCCTGGGCAGGCGCCGCCGCAAACGGATGGAAGAGGGGAAGAAGGAGTGACCGCGATGAGCGTCGAATCCCGGGAGTCCGCATCCGTCGTCCGCATGTCGCTCATGTTCCGGATCCAGCATATCCTGCTGATGGGGACCCTGCTCGTGCTGGCCCTGACGGGCTTCGCATTGATGTACCACGACAACTGGCTCGGCAGTGCCCTGATCCGGCTGGAAGGCGGGGTCCTCTTCCGCGGCTTCATCCACTGCACCGCGGCGGTCCTCCTGATGGCCCAGATGGTCTTCCACGCCTTTTACATGCTGTTCACCCGGGAGGGGAAGCGGGAGTTCAAGGATTTCCTCCTCGGGAAAAAGGACTTCGCCGATTTCAGCCAGGCGATCCGGTTCAACCTGGGGACCGCGTCCGAGTATCCCCGCTTCGGGAAGTACGGGTACAAGGAGAAGTTCCAGTACTGGGGGGCGACGGTGGGGACCCTCCTCATCTCGGTGACCGGGGTCATCCTCTGGGCCGAAAACATCTCCATGAAAATCCTGCCGAAGATCTTCCTGGATATCACACTGATCATCCACGGGTACCAGGGACTCCTGGCCTTCGTCATCCTCCTCTTCTGGCACGTCTACAACGAACACCTGCATCCGTCGGTCTTTCCGATGAACCGTGCGTGGCTGACGGGTAAGGTCGACGCGGAGTGGCTTCGCCATGAGCACCCCCTGGAATATGAAAAACTCAAGCAGGAAGGGGTTCTATGAAGGGGAAGGTCGCATGCGCAGTGATCGTCGTCCTGCTGGGGATGTGCGCGCCGGGGCTCCTCCCCCGGGCGGAAGCCAGTGTCTCCCTGGAGAAATGCACCCTGTGCCACAGCAAGTCGGAATTCCGGAAGATCCTTGTGGACGGGAAGATCCGGGAGCTGTTCGTGACGGCCGACAGCCTCAAGGGGTCGGTTCACGAGAAGAAGAATTGCGTGGACTGCCACTTCGACATCAGCGAGATCCCGCACCGGGAAAGGCCCCGGCGGGTGAACTGCACCCACTGCCACTACAAGGGGAACGCGGAAGGGGCGCCCCAGTCCGATGCGTATCTCGCCTACTTCGACTCCGTGCACGGGAAGGCGATCGCGCGCGGGAACGTGAAGGCCCCGCTGTGCCAGGACTGCCACGGCAGCCACGCCATCCTGAAAGCGAAGAACGAGGAGTCCGCGGTTTCCCAGAAGAAGGTGGCGGAGACCTGCGGGTACTGCCACATCGAGATCTACGCCCAGTACAAGAACTCGTTCCACGGAGTGGCGGTGGCCAAGGGGATCAAGGAGGCGCCTTCCTGCACCGGCTGCCACGGGGAGCACAAGATCTACGGCCATGACGACCCCAAGTCCACGGTGTACGCGACCCACGTGGCCGAGCAGTGCTCCACGTGCCACGCCTCCGTTTCCATCATGGGCAAGTTCGGCATCGAGACGGAACAGGTGGCCACCTACAAGAATTCGTTCCACGGCGTGGCGAGCCAGTTCGGGTCGCGGACGGTGGCCAACTGCGCCTCCTGCCACGGGACGCACGACATCCGGCCCGCGGAGGATCCCCTCTCCTCGGTGAACCCGAAGAACGTCCCGAAGACCTGCGGCAAGTGCCATCCGGGTGCGAACCCCAACTTCGCCGTCGGGAAGATGCACATCGACGCCAAGAAGAAGGAGGCCGGCGTCGTCTATTACGTGGCGTCCTTCTTCAAATATCTCACCATCGGCACGATGCTCGCCCTCATCGCACACATCCTGCTCGACATGTACGGGCGGAGCAAGCGGCTGCGCGGGGAGAAGTAGCGGAAAGGGAGTAAACGCATGTCCGTGGACGACAAGAAAGGACTTTCGAAGGAGACCATCGACAGGGAAATCGAGGCCGCCGTCTCCTCGGAGACCGCAGGGCTCGACCCGGGGCAGGCGGACGAGATCCGGGAGAAGATCCGCCGGCGGGTGCGCGCGGAGATGGATCGGGAGATCCGAATCCGTACGGCGACGAAGCGGCGGGAGGAGGAGCGCAAGGTCCGCGAGGAGCGGCGGAGGGAGAAGCACCACGAAGAGGGGGAGATGTTCCAGCGGTTCAACCGGAATTTCCGCTTCCAGCACATGGTGATGTTCTCCTCGGTCATCATCCTGATCATCACGGGGATGCCGATCAAGTTCCCCAACTTCATTCTCTCGAGGGTCTTCATGAACCTGTGGGGGGGGATCAACAACTCCACGATCGTGCACCGGATCGGAGCCGGGATGCTGATCTACTTCATGGTGCACCACCTGCTGTACACCATACTCTCGCGGGACGGTCGCAGGGACTTCATGCTGCTCATCCCGATGCCCAAGGACATCCGGGACGCCGTCCAGAACATCCGCTATTTCCTGGGGAAGACCGGGGAGAGGCCGAAGTTCGGGCGGTTCAGCTACATCGAGAAATTCGACTACTGGGCCGTCTACTGGGGATGCGTCATCATGATCGGCTCGGGGGCTTTCCTGTGGGGGGAGTCGATCGCGCTGAAGTACTTCCCGAAGTTCGTCCTGGACATCGCCCACGAGGCGCACAGCGACGAGGCGCTGCTCGCCACGCTGGCGATCGTGATCTGGCACTTCTACAACGTGCACTTCAACCCCGACCGGTTCCCGGGGACCCTCATGTGGTGGCACGGCGAGATCTCGGAGCACGAGATCAAGGAGATGCACCCGCTCGAGTATGAAGAGATCATGGCAAGGCGGGCGAAGCAGGCCGAGGCGGGGGGAACCGATCGATGAGAGAAATGCTGCAGAGCTGGTGGGAGCTGGTCCTCAGATACCGAAAGCCGTTGACGGCCATCGGGGGGGTCGTCGTCGCTTTTCTCATCGTCATCAACGGCGCCTTCTTCGTTTCGGCGTACTTCCCCAAGTCCTGCGTGGTCTGCCATTACATGGACCCCTTCTACGAGCAGTGGAAGACGTCCAGGCACTCGGACGTCTCCTGCATCAAGTGCCACTCGTTCTCGCCGGTGTTCATCACGGTGACGACGCTGAAATACTGGTCCGGTCTGTACAACCCCAGGCCGCACGCAAAGGTCAAGGACTCGGCCTGCCTCGCCTCGGGGTGCCACGAGGGGCGGATCGAGAAGGGGAAGGCGAAGCTTGGCTCCGACATCACGTTCGACCACCAGGAGCACATGGGCAAGCTGAAGCGCGGAGAGAAGCTGCGCTGCACGACCTGCCACTATTCCATCGTCCAGGGGGAGCACATCGCCGTCGACACGAAGGTGTGCTTCCTGTGCCACTTCAAGGGGATCAGCCAGGGGCAGGCGCTGGGCGGCTGCCCGGGGTGCCACGGGACCCCGACGAAGACCGTCGAGCACGGCGGGTTCCTCTTCTCCCACGACTCGTACCTGAAGCTCGGCGTCCAGTGCAGGCAGTGCCACATCCGCGTGGCGGAAGGGGACGGGAAGGTCAACGACTCCCACTGCTACGACTGCCACGTCGGGCGGCTGGAGAAGAAGGGCGACCCCCTCGCCATCCATCGCACGCACGTGACCTTCAACGCGATCCAGTGCTTCAAGTGCCACGAGAAGATCCGGCACGGGGAAGTGCAGCTGGTCAAGACCTTCGATGTGAAGTGCGACTCCTGCCACCAGCGTCTCCACACCTACCAGAAGGAGATGTACATGGGGACGGGGGCCAAGGGCGTCCCGGACACCCCCTCCCGCATGTTCTCGGCCCAGGTGGCGTGCGACGGATGCCACACGAAGTCGGTCGAGGTCCGGGAGTCGGGCGTTTCATTCCCCGGCGAAAAGAAGCTCACCGCCGAGCGGAACAGCTGCGTGGCCTGCCACGGGAAGAAGTACGACCTCATGCTGGACGACTGGATCCGCGAGTCGCGCATGATGACTGCGGATATGGAGCGGATCGTCGCCGCGGGACAGGCGGCGGTGGGGTCGGGCCAGGCGAAGTCGAAGTCCCTGGCAAACGCCCGGACCCTGGTCGCGGATGCCCGGGCCAACCTGAACTTAATGAAGGCGGGTCGAGGCTCGCACAACATCGAGTACGCCTACAAGATCCTGAAGGCCGGTCACGAACAGGTCACCGCCGCCTACAAGATGGCGGGGATACAGGGGGGGCCGGCCAGGCCCGCCATCCTGGCGAACCAGACCTCCTACTGCTTGACCCTGTGCCACCAGCGGGTAGGGCCGAAGGAGAAGCTCTTCTTCAAGGAGATGGAGGTCGACTTCCCGCACGCGCTCCACGTCCGGGACGTCGGCATCGAGTGCGGCAAGTGCCATTCGCCCGACAAGCACAAGATGCGCATCGTCACCAGGTCCGAGTGCATGAAGTGCCACCACGAGAGCAAGGACATCGACTGCGCCCACTGCCACAAGGCGCAGCAGGCGCTCTACGAGGGGAAGGTCAAGGTATACGGGGTGACGCCCCAGGCGGACTACATGGCGCAGGCGGACACCAAGTGCACCGAGTGCCACGATCTCAAGAAAGGGACCCAGACGGTTTTGACCGTCAAGTCCAAGTGCGAGGAGTGCCACAGCGCGAAGTACGGCAAGATGCTCCTCGACTGGAAACAGGACATCACCAGGCGGGAGAACGCCATCGCCGTCTCGCTCGAGGAGGCGAAGGAATACGTCGCCCGCAGCAAGAAGATCGGGAAGAACGTGGAGGCGCAGGAGGCCCTCCTCCGGCAGGCCGAGGCGAACTACCTGGCCGTCTCCAACGGGCGGGGGACGCACAACTACCGGTTGAGCAGCGAGCTCCTGAAGGTGGCGCAGTCCTCCCTGGACAAGGTCCTGAAGGAGAAGAAGGGGAAGTAACTAAAGCAAGGGGACGTTCTTGAACTTTACTTTAGCCTGGGACGTTCTTGAGGACGTTACTTTTATGCCCGGGACGTTCTTGAGGACGTTACTTTTAGCCCAGGGACGTTCTTGAACTTATAAAATGTTTGTTCGAAAGTTCAAGAACGTCCCGGGCATAAAAGTAACGTCCCTGGCTACGTCCCTGGGCTAAAAGTAACGTCCCTAGGCTTAAAAGTAAAGTTCAAGAACGTCCCTGGG
>CAYILU010000001.1:9362-13168 GCA_964364235.1 uncultured bacterium
GCGTCCTTGACCGTCTTCTCCCATTCGCCGAGGATCCCCTTGAAGTCCTCCCCGTGGCACCCGAGGCAGGCGGCCTCCGAGGCCCGGAAGGTCTGCCCCAGGAACGGCGAGGTCGCCGCCGACATCTTCGGGACGAGGTGGCAGCCCACGCAGTCGACGTTCGTGACGAACATCACGCTCGGGCGGTTCGGCACGCCGCGCGCGCCGATCCCCATGTAGATCTGCTTCTGGATGTTGTGCTTCCTCTCGTGGCAGACCGAGCAGTCGTACTGGAGCGGCTCGACCGAGGTCTTGACCGCGTGCTGGATCGGCTCGTGGCAGTGCGTGCACTCGATCTTGTGATCGGTCACATGGTTCTTGTGCATGAAATCGATGTCCGTGAAGTGCGAAAGGCGCGCGGGCTCGTTGTGGCACTGGAAGCACCGCTCTTTCTTCGCCTCGCCCTCCCCCTGGATGGCATCGAGGTGGCAGTTCTGGCAGGCCACGTGCCGGGTCCCCACGAAATCCTTGTGGTTGAACTTGGACTCGCCGAGCTTGATCTCCCCTTCCGGGGCCATGTGGCAGACCCCGCAGCCGCCGATGGGGTTCTCGACGCGCCCGAACTTGGCTCCCTTGAAGTGGCACAGGAAGCAGGTCGACTGGGTAACCTCCATGTGGTTCCCTACAACGATCTGACTGTGGCAGCTGGTGCAACGCAGCTTCTTGCCGCGCTTGAGGTCGGTGAGGTGGGGCTTGTGGTCGAACTTGATCTTGATGGCCTGTTTCCCGGTCGGCCTGGGCGGCGTGAACGTCACCTGCCCCTGCAGGAGCCGGGTCTCGTGGCACCCCTTCCGCAGGCACGATTCGTCGCTGATCTCCGCGTACGGCTTGGAGCTGTAGGTCCGAGTGACGTACTTGACGACCTGGGTCAGCGCCTGGAACTTCAGCACCATCTTGTCCTGGATGTCCGGCGGGTAATGGCAGTCGACGCAAGGGACGTGGTTGTGCTTCGAGGTCTTCCAGGCGTTGTAGTACGGTTTCATGATGTGGCAGCTGGAGCAGAAGTACGGGCTCGTCGAGAACTCGAACATCCCGACGGAGAAGATCAGGACGAGAATTCCGAGGAACCCCAGGAACTTGAAGAACTTGGGCTGGATGTGGAGCCGGTCGTGCTTCCCCTCGGGGACGTGCATCCCCATGGCTTCCATGACCTTCCGCCCCATGCTCCTTCCGGGTTGTTCGGGCGTTTCCTGATCCTTTTGCTTCTCGTCCATCGAGGCGCCTTTCTATCGCAGGAATCATTCCTGCGAACTTCATGCGAAATGGGGATTTTAACCGGCGCGAAAGCCGGAATTCAATCCTTTTTCCCCTCTTTCCCGTCTCCGGGCGGGGGCGCCTTGGGCAGGAGGGCGATCTTGACCGCCAGCAGAGCGGCGATGAGGAGAAGCATCGTCACGGCGTAGGCGGTCACCGTCCTGCGCTGCCGCTGTTCTTCCTGGATGTTCCGGACCTCCTGGCGGGCCTGGCGGAGGTAGCCGTCGGCCTCCTGGACGAGGGGGAGGATCCGCTCGATCGAGAAGGCATGGATCATCGGTCCGGCCTCGATCAGCTTGTAACGGGTGCTGTCCGCGGCGGCCGTAAGCTTCTCGACGTTGCGCCCCGACCTCTCGGCCTCGGAGAGGTCTTTCCGGATCTCGTCGTGGTTGCTTTCCAGCCCCGCGAGGAGGCCCCGGACGTTCTTCGCGAACTCGAGCGCCGGGCTTTTCTCCGCGTGGCAGGAGCCGCATTCCCCCGGCCCCGTTCCGGAGAAGACCTTCAGGGTGGGCTTCCGGTTGGTGTGGTTCCCGTGGCAGGTGACGCACTTGGGCCCGCCGCCTTCCCGGATCGCGGTGAAATGGGCGCTCTCCCGGAAGTAGCCGACGACGGCGCCGTGGCAATTGCCGCAGACGTTGGACACCTCGCGGACGCCGGGCGGCGTGGCGCCGTGGATGCCGTGGCAGGTCGCGCAGTTGGGCGCGATGCTGGGGTTTTTCCCCGCGAGCTTTCCGTAGAGGATCTGCCCGTGCACCCCCTTCCCGAAATCCGCCAGCTGGCTGGTGGAGATCCCGTAGGGTTTCATCAGTGCCGGATCGGCGTGGCACCGCCCGCAGGTCGCCGGGACGTTGGTGTGGAAGACAAGCGACTGCGGGTCGGTCTTCCGCCGGATGTCGTGCTTCCCGTGGCAGGAGGTGCAGACGGCGACGTTGGGGTCGTTCCTTTCGTAGAGGAGCTTTCCGTGGACGCTCGTCCGGTATTCCGCGAACTGGTCGGTGCGGAGGTTGTACTGCCGCATCATCGCGATGCTCGAATGGCAGCGGGCGCAGAACTCCGGGATCTGCCTCGCCGGGGGTTTTCCGCGGAACCCGCGCTTCGGGCTCATCGACGCCTCGTCCGGCAGGCTGGCGTCCCCCCCGTGGCAGGAAACGCAGGTGAGGCCGGCCTCCCGGTGGACGCTCGTGTGGAACTCCTTCGCGGGCGACCCCAGCTTCCCCCCGAGCCGGTTGTGGCAGGAGAAGCAGCTGTTTCCGGCCTCCTCGCCTCCGGCCGCGGGAACGGCCGCGGGTGCGGCCAGGAGCAAGGCGGTCAGAAGGACGAGATGGGCGGAGACACTCCTCGCGATAGTAATCACAAAACCAGGAGATGTCCCCGGTGGGAAGGTTGCCGTCACGAAAAGTGCCCCCACAGCGTCATGACCAGGAAGAAGAAAACCATGGCGATGCCGATGCGGATGGCCAGGGGCCGCCGGGATGGGTGGCGCTCGGGGTTGCGGTCCCAGAACGGAAGGAACCAGACCGCCAGCGCACCGACCCCCTGGGCCAGAACCCCGAACACCTTCGGCGCCCAGGCCCCCAGGAACGACAGTTTATCCGCCATTTTCAGGAACTGGTGGGCGGCCAGGAAGAACCAGTCGGGCTTGACATTTTCCGGGCTCTCGAACGGGTTGGCCTTCGGGGACAGAGGCGCCGGCGCCAGGTAGCTGAGCAGGATGAGCAGGGCGAAGAGGACCGTGAACTGGACCACCTGCCGCAGGACGTGGTGGGGGAAGAACGGCTCGCTGCCGTACTTGCCGTAGGCCTTAAGGTCTTCGTATGCCATTGCCCGTCGCTCCTACAGAGGTTCGGCGATTCCCTGTCGCCGGATCATGAGGAAGTGGAGGACCAGGAACAGGAGCATGAGCCCGGGAAGGATCACCACGTGGAAGGCGAAGGAGCGTGTCAGGGCGAGCTGCCCGACCACGTTCCCTCCCCGCACGAAGTATTTAAGCGTGTCGCCGACGATCGGGATCGCGGACATGCTGTCCGTCCCCACCGTCGTCGCCCAGTAGGATGCCTGGCTCCACGGGAGGAGATACCCCGAGAAGCCGAAGCCGAACGTGAAGACGAGGAGGAGCATTCCGTTGACCCAGGTGACGTCGCGGGGCGGGCGGTAGGCCGCCGTGAAGAAGACCCGCATCATGTGCAGGAGGACGGTCACGACCATCAGGTTGGCGCCCCAGCGGTGGACCCCGCGGATCAGCCACCCGTAGGGGACCTGGGTCGTGATCTCGACCACGCTCTTGTACGCCTCCGCGGTCGTCGGCCGGTAATACATCAGGAGGAGGACGCCCGTCACCACCTGGAACAGGTAGAGGGCGAAGGTGATCCCCCCCAGGCAGGCCAGGAAGTTGCTCTCGAGCCGGGTGCGGTAGAGCCAGACCGGCTTTTCGAACTGCTTCCTCATCCCCTCCTTCAGGGAGAGCCGCTCGTCGAGCGCACCGTACAGGATCCCCACCAGGGAGAACAGGTTGA
>CAYILU010000001.1:13268-28484 GCA_964364235.1 uncultured bacterium
ACCACGATCTGGTTCCCCTCGATCCTCACGGGGTAGGAGGGGAGCGGGCGCGGGGCAGGTCCCCCCGTCACGTTGCCGCTCAGGTCGAAGGCCGCCGCGTGGCAAGGACAGAGGATGACGCCCCCTCCCGTGTACTTCACGAGACAGCCCAGGTGGGTGCAGACCGCCGAGAGGGCCACCACCTTGTTGCTCTCCCGGATGACGAGCACCGGCTCTCCCCGGACGAGGACGACGCGGGACTGCCCGACCAGCATCTCTTCCGCCGGGATTCCGATGCGCCCCTCGCCGCCGGACTTGTCGCCGCGGGGCCAGAGGAACCGGAACAGGGGGGCAAGCGACGAAACGAAGAAGATCGCCGTAAGCGTCCCGAGGGCCATGTTCAGGAAATTGCGCCGGCTGCCGATCACGGTGGGGGTCTGCGGGGTGTCTCCTGCTGCCATTACCCTTCCTAATCGGAGGTTTAATCCTCGACGAACGCCTCGTATTCCTCGTGGTTCATCAGCCGTTCGATCTCTTCGGGGTCGTTGATCTCGACCTCGACGAGCCATCCCTTTCCGTAGGGGTCGATGTTGATCAGGGAGGGATCCTCCACGACGATCTCGTTGACGGCCTTGATCGTGCCCCCGATCGGGGAAACCAGCTCCACCACCGTTTTCTGGGACTCGAGCTCCCCGATCGGGTCCCCGGGCTCGATGAAGCGGCCGACCTCGGCGCGGGTGACGGAGATGATCTCGCCCAATTGCTCCTGCGCATATTCGGAAAGCCCGATCCGTGCGGTTTCCCCCATCTCGATAACCCAGAGATGGTCTTCGGAAAATCTCAACCGCGATTCTTCCATGGCACAATTTTACAGGAACGAAAGCGGGGGTTGTCAACTTTTCGGGGCCCGGCGGTCAGGATTTACCCTCTTTCCCCAGAACGGCGAGCGCGATCTCGACGTTTCCCAGCGGCGCGCTCACCTGGAACCCGCAGACGCGCGGCGAGACCTGATCGACGATCTTCCGTGCGATCTCGATCCCCACCCGCTGTCCCTCCTCCCCGGAGCGGCAGCGGGCCATCCGGGCCAGGATCTCCTTCGGGACGACCACGCCGGGGACCTCGTTGTTCATGAACTCGGCGTTCTTGTAGCTGATCAGCGGCCAGATGCCCGCGAGGACCGGGATGCGCCGGGCGTGCCGCTCCACCCGGTCCAGGAAGCGCAGGAGGGCCTCGACGTCGAAGACGGGCTGGGTGATTGCGAACTCGGCGCCCGCGTCGATCTTCTTGTGGTAGCGGTCGATCTCCCGCTCGAGGTCGACCGCGCACGGGTTTGCGCCCACCCCGATGCAGATCCCCGTCGGGGGCGAGATCGGGTTCCCCCCGATGTCGAAGCCCCGGTTCAGGTTGGCCACCACCTGGGTGAGCCCGATCGCGTCGACGTCGAAGACCCCGGTGACGTCGGGATAGTCGCCCAGCTTCGGCGGATCCCCCGTGATGATGAGGAAGTTCGCGAGGCCGGCCGCGAATCCGCCCAGCAGATCCGACTGCATCCCGATGAGGTTGCGGTCCCGGCAGCAGTAGTGCAGGATCGGCTCGATGCCGACCTCCCGGAGGATGGTCAGCGCGGCGATCATCGGGGAGACCCGCGCGCTCGCGCGCGGCCCGTCGGGGATGTTGATCGCGTCCACTCCCGCGCCGGCGCAGCGGCGGACCTTTTCCAGCATCTCCGTCATGTCCCAGGACCGGGGCGGCAGGATCTCCACGGAGCAGACCTTCTCCCCCCCCAGGATCTTCCGGGCCAGGCGCGACTTCTTTTCCGTCGGGACGACGTGGACGAGGGACTCCTGCCGCGCGAGCGACCGGACCTTGATGTGCTTCTTCACCCCGCTCAGGGACTTCACGGCGCGGGCCGCCATCCGGATGTGCGCCGGCGTGGTGCCGCAGCACCCTCCGATCCCCCGGACCCCCATCTCGATGAACTTCTTGGCGTACTCGGTGAAGTATTCCGGGCTGGTGAGGTAGATCATCCGCCCCGCGACGTCCCGGGGGAGCCCCGCGTTGGGCATCACGATGAACGGTTTGGAGGTCAACGAAAGGACGACCTGGAGCGCGTCGAACACCCCCGCGGGCCCCGTGCCGCAGTTGATCCCCACGGCGTCGACGTTCCGGTCCGCGGACAGCGTCTGCGTCATCGTCCCGGCGCTCGTCCCGACGGCCGTCTCGCCGCGCTCGTTCAGCACGAACGACGCCAGCACCGGGAGGCCGTGCCGCCTGGCGATCCTGGCGGCCAGCTGGAGCTCCTTGAGGTTGGTGAACGTCTCCAGGACGACCAGGTCCACCCCTTCCGAGGCGACCGCGGAAATCTGCTCCGCGAAGGACGCCTCCACTTCGGCGACGTGCTCCTCGGGCATGATCTGGTCCGGCCGGATGCAGGGGCCCACCGCCGCGGCGACGTAGACGGAGTCGCCGGCGGCTTCCCGCGCCAGCCTCACCGCCTGGCGGTTGATCGCCTCGGCCTTCTCCGAGAGCCCGTAGGGACGGAGCATGATCCGGTTCGCGCCGAACGTGTTGGTCTCGATCACGTCGGCTCCGGCCTCCACGTACTCCCGGTGGATCTGGGAGACGAGCTTCGGGTTGGAGAGGCAGAGCTCGTCGAAGCATGTGTTGAGGAACACGCCGCGCTCGTAGATCATCGTCCCCATCGCCCCGTCGAAGATCAGGGGAGACTCCTTCATGCGTTCCAGGATGGGCTGCATAGGCTCAGTCCAGCTCATCGAAGGCCGACTTGGGCGCGTAGCACATGGGGCACACCCAGCCGTCGGGGAGGTCTCCGAACGCCGTGCCGGGCGGGATGCCGTTCATCGGGTCGCCCTTCGCCGGGTCGTAGACGTAGCCGCAGTTCGCGCAGATGTATTTCTTTATGGCGCGCCTCCTACACCGCGAAATATTTCGCCTGGGGATGGTGTGCGACGATCGCCGACGTGGTGTGCTCCGGCACCATCTCCATGGTCTCCGTCAGAGTGACGCCGATCTCCCCCGGCGAGAGCAGCTCGAACACCGTCCTGTGTGCATCGAGGTCCGGGCAGGAGGGGTAGCCGAACCCGTAGCGGGAGCCCTGGTACTCCTGCACGACGTAGCCGGCGGGGGCCGCCGGTTTTCGCGCCGCGATGCCGAGCTCGCCGCGGATCACCTCGTGCCAGTATTCCGCGAGGGCGTCGGCGACCTCCACCCCGAAGGCGTGCAGCATGAGGTAGTCGTGGTACCGGTCCGCCGCGAACAGCGCGTGCGCGGCCTCGCCGATCCCGGGGCCGATGGTCGCCACGAAGAACGCCACGATGTCGCCGCCTTCCTCCTGCGGCTTGAAGAAGTCGGCGATGCACAGGTGCGGGGGGCTATTCTGCCGGGGGAAGGGAAACGCGTACCGCCTCCCGCCGTCCAGGACGGCGACCGTGTCGCCTTCGGAGACGCAGCGGAAATAGCCGTATGCGACCTTGGGGCCGATGAGCCGTTCCTCGACGCTGCGCCGCTTCAGTTCCTCGTACATCGGACGGACCTTCTCCCGGACGAGCTTGTCGTACTCCGCGGCGGACGTCTTCCCCCGCCGGTACCCCCACCGGCCCCGGAACAGCGCCTGTTCGTTTATATAAGGGAACAGCGCCTCCAGGTCGATGTCCGCCACGCGCCTTGCACCGAGGAAGGGGGGGACGGGGACGGGGTTGTCCAAGGCGATGCGCCCGGTCTTAGAGCAGGGCTTCATCGGCAGGACGGCGGACGCCGCGCCGTACGCCGAGGAGGCGAGCGTCCCGCCCTCCAGGGCCCGCATCGCCTGCAGCCCCGCGAAGGCGTCCGCGCAGTACACGACCGGGCCGGGGTATCCCGGGACGCAGCCCTCCGCGACGAACTTTTCCGTGAGCGCCGCCCCGCCCAGGAGAATCGGCACCGTCAGGCCCGCCGCCGCGTACTGCGGCATGCTCTCCTGCATGACGATCGCCGATTTGACGAGCAGCCCGCTCAGGCCGATGGCATCCACCGCATATTCCCGCGCCTTTTCGATGATCGTCTCCGCCGGGACCTTGATCCCGATGTTGTAGACCTTGTATCCGTTGTTGGACAGGAGGATGTCGACCAGGTTCTTCCCGATGTCGTGGACATCCCCGGCGACGGTGGCCAGCAGCACCTTCTTCCCGGCGTCCTTTTCGGTCCCCGCCAGGAACGGCTGCAGGCAGTCGACGCTGTGCTTCATGACCTCGGCCGACTGGAGAACGAACGGCAGCAGCATCTCCCCCCGCCCGAACAGGTCGCCCACGCGCCGCATGGCGGGCACCAGCAGCTGGCTGATGATCGCCGCGGCCGGGCGCCGGGTGAGGAGGATCGCCAGCAGGTCCTCCAGCCCGTCCTTGTCGCCGGCGACCACCTTTTCGGCCAGGCGCTCCTCCGGAGACCGGGCGGCCGCCTCTTCCCCCGGCGGCTTTTCGGCCTCCGCTCCCTTGGCGGAGAAGTGGCGGATGAAAGCGGAGAGGGGCGACGGTTCCGGGTCCTTGCGGCGGTTGTAGATGAGATCGAGACAGACCTCGCGCTCCTCCTCCGGAATCCGCGCGAGCGGCAGGATCCTGGCCGCGTCGACGATCGCCGCGTCAAGACCCGCCGCGACCGCCTCGTGCAGGAACACCGAGGTCAGGACCTTCCGGGAATGGGGGGCAAGGCCGAACGAGACGTTGCTCACCCCCAGCAGCGTGAACACCCCCGGCAGCTCCTCCTTGACCCGGCGGATGGCCTCGATGGTCGTCTTTGCCGCGTCGGCCAGGGTCTTGTCGCCCGAGCCGATGGTGAACGTGAGGACGTCGAACAGCAGGTCCGACGGGCGGAGGCCGTACTTTCCCACGGCCAGGTCGTATATGGCCCGGGCCGTGGCCACCTTCTCCCCGACGGTCATCGCCATGCCCTTCTCGCCGATGGTCAGCGCGATGACGGCCGCCCCGTATTTTTTTGCCAGGCGGCAGACCCGCTCGAGGTTTTTCCCGCCGTCCTCCAGGTTGACGGAATTGATCAGGCACCTCCCCGGGTGTGTCCGGAGGGCCGCCTCGATGCAGTCGGGGCTGGTCGAGTCGATCACGGTCGGGATCTGCAGCGACTGCGCGAAGAGGCGGGTCAGGGTGACGAGGTCGGCCTTCTCGTCGCGCCCGACGTACGCCGTGCAGAGGTCCACGGCGTGGGCGCCGTCCTCCTGCTGCTCGAGGGCGACCTTCAGGGCCCCGGGGTAATCGTCCGAAAGGAGCAGTTCCCGGAACCGCCGGGAGCCGTTGGCGTTGGCCCGCTCGCCGATCAGGAGCGGCGGGATGTCCTGCCGGATCTCCACGGCCTGGTAGAGGCTTCCCAGGGACGGCTTCCACTCCGCCCGGCGCGAAGCCGGCGAGACGCCCGAGAGCGCACCGGCCAGGGCGCGGATGTGCCCGGGAGTCGCGCCGCAGCAGCCGCCGACGATGCTCACCCCCTCCTCGGCGACGAACGACGCGAGCTGCCGCGCGAAGGATTCCGGCGCAAGGGGGTAGACGGTGCGGCTCTCGACCACCTGCGGGATGCCCGCGTTGGGGATGCAGGAGATCCGGCCCGGCCAGTGGCGGCAGAGGTAGCGGAGGTGCGATTTCATCCCCTCGGGCCCCGTGGCGCAGTTGAGGCCGAGCGAGAAGACCGGGAACGGCTCGATGGCCGCGGCCGCCGCCGCGACGTCCGTGCCGACCAGCATCGTGCCGGTGTTTTCCACCGTCAGGGACACCATGACGGGGACGTCCCTTCCGGATTTCTCCAGCTCCTCGAAGCAGCGGACCAGCGCGATCTTGACCTGAAGGAGGTCCTGGCAGGTTTCGAAGATGAGGAGGTCCACCCCGGCCGCGACCAGCGCGCGGACCTGGCGGGCGAACGCCTCTCCCATCTCATCGAGGGATACGTGTCCCAGGGACGGCAGCTTGGTCGTCGGCCCGATGGCTCCCGCGATCAAGGCGCCCGGCTTGCGCCGACGGATGGCCGCCCGGGCGCACGTAACCGCGGCGGCGTTGATCTCCTCGACGCGGTCCTGCAGGCCGTACTCCGCCAGGACGATGTCGTTGGCGCCGAAGGTGTTCGTCTCCAGCACCATCGCCCCGGCGTCAAGGAAGGAGCCGTGCAGCTCCTCGATCGCCTCCGGCGCCGAGAGGTTGAGGTATTCGTTGCACCCCTCGTGGCGCCCCCAGGCGGCCGCCGGCAGGCGCATGCGCTGAAGATTCGTGCCGCATGCCCCGTCGAAGATCAGGATTTTCCCGTCCAGCAAGCCCACGAAACGCCTCCCGGTTTCACGTCGTCGTTATCGGCCGTGGAGCCGATTTGCAAGTTGCTTATATTACAGAGGAAATTTCGGAAGGTCAAACGGGCCGCTTTTGGCTTGACTTGGGGAAATCTTTCTTGATATTAAGATAGTCGGTCTGTATACGGTATACAATAAAATCCATCATAATCGGAAAGGAGGATGCCGGTAATCCCGTCCGAAGCGGACCGTAATAAAAATCGTCATCCCATGAAAGGGGGTTCGGCCTTATGTCGAAAGTGATGGAAAAATCCACACTCAAAGAGAAGTTGAACGAGAAGATCCAGGCCCACCGTCCCCGCACCACGAAGCTCGTCAAGGAATTGGGGAAGATCGTCATCGACCAGGTCACCATCGAGCAGTGCATCGGCGGCGCGCGCGACGTCCGGTCCCTCGTGACCGACATCTCCTACCTCGATCCCCATGAGGGGATCCGCTTCCGCGGGAAGACCATTCCCGAGACCTTCGCCGCGCTTCCCAAGGTCCCCGGGTCGGAGTACCCCTACGTGGAAGGTTTCTGGTACTTCCTCATGACCGGCGACGTCCCCACGATGGCGCAGACCCTGGCGGTCGTCGAGGACTTCAAGTCGAGGGCGAAGGTGCCCCAGTACGTGTTCGACGTCCTCCGCGCGATGCCCCGCGACACGCACCCCATGACGATGTACTCCGCCGCCATCCTTTCGATGCAGCGGGAATCCCTCTTCGTCAAAAGGTACAACGCGGGGATGAAGAAGACGGAATACTGGGATCCGATGTACGAGGACTGCACCAACATCATGGCGAAGCTCCCGGAGATCGCCGCCTACATCTACCGGATGAAGTACAAGAGCGACACCTCGATCGCCCCGAACCCTTCCCTCGACCTGGGCGGCAACTTCGCCCACATGATGGGAATCCCGAAGCCGTACGATGATGTCGCCCGGATGTACTTCATCCTACACTCCGACCATGAGTCCGGGAACGTCTCGGCCCATACCGTCCACCTGGTGGCCTCGGCCCTGTCGGATGCCTATTATGCCCTCTCCGCCGGAATCAACGGCCTGGCGGGCCCGCTCCACGGCCTGGCGAACCAGGAAGTGTTAGGGTGGTGCCAGGACGTGTTCAAGAAGCTCGGCGGGAAGCTCCCGACCGAAGAGGAGCTCAAGAAGTTCCTGTGGGATACGCTCAACAGCGGCCAGGTCATTCCCGGCTACGGCCACGCCGTCCTCCGGAAGACCGACCCGCGGTACATCTCGCAGATGGAGTTCTGCCAGAAGAACCTGCCGGACTACCCGTTGTTCAAGCTGGTGAACATGATCTACAAGGTGGCCCCGGACGTCCTCAGGGAGCACGGGAAGGCGAAGAACCCGTGGCCCAACGTCGACGCGCAGTCCGGTGTCATCCAGTGGTACTACGGACTCGTCGAGTACGACTTCTACACCGTTCTCTTCGGCGTCGGGCGCGCCCTGGGCGTCCTGGCCAACATCACGTGGGACCGCGCGCTGGGCTACGCGATCGAGCGTCCCAAGTCCGTCACCACCGACATGCTGGAGAAGTGGGCGGCGGAGGGCGGAAGGAAGCTCGCCTGATCGCCGCGGAAGAGAGTGCGACGAAAAAGGGGCGCCATCCGGCGCCCCTTTTTTTTTAGGGACGGTCCTGATAGAGGACTTGGCGGAACCACAAAGGGATCGTGTTCCACGACAGAGGTTGAGAAGGCACCGAGGATAACAGGACCGTCCCGGTTTTCAACGTCACCTGATGGAGGGCTTGGCAGCACCGCAAAGGGATCAACGTTACACAACTGAGGTTGATGGATCAACAGGGGTTGCCAGGACCGTCCCGGTTTTTATGCCCGCGCGGCTCCGCAATCGACGCAGGCGCCGAGGATGTGGAGCTCCAGGGAGTCGATCGTGGAAATGGGGGCCTCGTCCTCCCACCGTAGGCTCCGGAGGGATTCCGGCAGCGGGATGTCGTGGACGGACTGGCAAAGGGTGCAATGAAAGTGGGCGTGGGGAGGGTTGTCGCCCTCGAACCGGGAGGCCGCCGCGCTGTTCGAGCGGATCTCGCGGACCAGCCCCTGCTCGCGCAGGAAATTCAGGTTCCGGTAAACGGTGCCCAGGCTGATGTTCGGAAGGGATTTCCGGGCCTCCCGGTAGATCGTGTCGGCGGTCGGGTGGGAGGATTCGCTCTTTCGCAGGATGTTCAGAATGACGGCGCGCTGGCGGGTGTTGCGCGATTTTTTCAACGGCAAACCTCCCCGTGGCTGCGACAGGAAGGTATCCTATTTTTCAATGGTAGAATTGTCAAGGTCATTGAACCGGCGGTGAGTTTCCGATATATAGGGATGTTATTATCGACGGGAGGTCTTTCACGGAATGCTATCTATCGGATTTCCTCTGATGGTCGTTCCGGCGGCGGCCGGGATCTTGGACACGCGCGTGTTCCAGCACGTTTTGCTGGCCGGGCCGATCGTGAAGCTCGTTTTGCTCCTGCTGATCGTCTTCTCCATCGTATCCTGGGCGATCATCTTTCTGAAGTTCAAGCTTTTCAAGGGGATCGAGCGTAACCAGGCCGAGTTCGTCAAATCCTTCGCCGAGGGGAAAAGCCTGGCCGTCCTGTTCGACCAGGCCGAGAAGTCGGAGCGGACACCGCTGACCGAGGTGTTCCGGACCGGGTACCTTGAGTTGACGCGGATCCAGCGCGGCCGGGGCCCGGAAAGCGCACCCGCTGTCCGCGGGGGGGCCTTCCCGATGGACAACATCGAGCGGGCGATGCGGAAAGCGGCCAACGAGGAGGCCGCCCTCATGGAGACCTACCTTCCGTTCCTCGCAACCACCGGCACCGCGACGCCGTTCATCGGCCTGTTCGGGACCGTCTGGGGGATCATGAACGCCTTCTCGGGGATCGCCGCCACGGGGAGCGCGACGCTCGCAACCGTCGCCCCCGGCATCGCGGAGGCCCTGATCGCGACCGCGGCGGGGCTGGTCGCCGCGATCCCGTCGGTCATGGCGTACAACTACTTCCTCAACCGGGTGCGCACCATAGCCATGCGGATCGACAGCTTCACCATCGAGTTCGTCAACTTCTTAGAACGCAACATCGACAAGGTGTGACGCGATGGCCCTCTCCACGGGAAACGGCGACCGCCGGATGATGTCGGAGATCAACGTCACGCCCCTCGTGGACGTGATGCTCGTTCTCCTCATCATCTTCATGGTGACCGCCCCGATGCTCACCCAGGGCATCGACGTGAACCTCCCCCAGGCGAACGCGAAGGCGATGCGCGCCGAGGAGGAGCGCCTGGTGATCACGGTGGACATGCACAGCCGGATCTTCATCGGGAAGCAGCCGGTGGAGTTCAACCGCCTCAACCCCGCCCTGAAGGCCGTTGTCGCCCGGCGAACGGATCGCCAGGTCTATTTCCGCGCCGACAGGGCGGTCCCCTACGGGTTCGTGGTGAAGGTCATCGCGGAGGTACGAAACGCCGGAATCGAAAAGCTTGGGATGGTCACCGAGCCGCTCGAGCGTTAATGGTCCGCAGGGGACACCGGGTGCAGCCTTTGGCCACGGAGCCGGGGGACCGTCTTTTCCGGAAGATGCTGGGCCTGTCGGGGGCCCTCCACGCGGCGATATTCGTCCTCGGCGTCGCCTGGCTCGTCTTGAGCGCCCCCCCCGTCCGGATCACCCCCATCGCGGTCGTCGACCTGATCAGCGGGGGGCAGTTCGCACCGCAACCCGCGGAGGCCACGCGGAAATCCCCGACCGCCGAGGCCCGGCGCGAGGCGCCGGCGGCCAGGACGAGGGCCTCGACTCCCCCCGCCGCGAAGCGGGGAAAGGAGGCGGCGCCCGCCCGCGAGGTTTCCCGGCAGGACGCCCGGGCTTTCTCCGAGAGGATAGGGAAAATGCGGGAAGAGAGGGCCAACAGGGCCAAGGTCCAGGACGCGGTCGAGGCGATCCAGCGGGAAAAGGCCGTCCGCGCGGCGGTCAGGGGGATCGGGGACCGGGTGGCCCACCGGGTGGACCTCTCCGCCATCCCCCCGCCCGCGAAAGTGGCCGTCCCGCCCAGGGCCGGGGGGGGAATGCCGGGGGCGCCGGGCTCCGCGCGCGTGCCTCCCGAGATCCTGGCCTACGCACGGGCCCTGGACGAGAAGGTCCGGGCGAACTGGACCGTCCCGGAGCTGGCGCAGAAGGACATGGGTGGGCTCATCGTGCAGGTCCGGATCACCATCGAGAAGGACGGCCGGGTGTCCAACGTCCGGATGGAGAAGGTCTCGGGAAACCCCTACTTCGACGACTCGGTGCGGCGCGCCATCCAGAAGGCCAGCCCGCTGCCGATCCCGCCGGCACAGCTGCGCGGCGGGGAGGATCACTACGACGTGGGGTTCCGCTTTTTCGGAGAGGGATGGGATTCGTGAGACGGTCGTCAATAATGCTTCTTTTCGTCGCGGGCGTTGTCTTCTTCCCCGCGACGGCGCGGGCCATCCTGTACATCGACATCAACGCGCCCGGGGGGAGGCGGATGCCCGTCGCCCTCCCCCCCTTCGTCACGGCCGCCGGGGATGCCGCGCTCGCCGCCGGCATCCCGAAGGTGCTCGCGGACGACCTGGGGATGACCGCCCTCTTCGAAGTGATCCCTTCCGAAGCCTACCTCGAGAAGATCCTCCCGTCGCACTTCGCGGGGAAGCTCCTCTCCTTCCCGGACTGGAAGCTGATCGGGGCCGAGGCGGTGGTGATCGGGAAGGTGGAGGCTCGCGGGGACCAGGTCACGGTGGAGATGCGGCTCTACGACTCGACGATGGGGAAGATGATGGCCGGCAGGCGCTACTCCGGACCTGCCCGCCATGTCCGGCTGATCGCGCACAAGTTCGCCAACGAGGTCCTCTACGCCTTCACCGGCGTCCGCGGGATCTTCGACACCGAGATCGCCTTTTCCGCGAGGCCGGGGAAGGGGAGGGACAAGGAGATCTACGTCGTGGGGCTCGACGGCCAGGACGCCCGCCCGATCACGAACAACCGGAGCTTCAACCTCTTTCCCCGGTGGTCGCCCGACGGGAACACGCTGGCCTACACCTCCTTCCGGACCGGAGTGCCCGTTGTCTACCTGCGCAACCTCCGGGACGGGACGGAGCGGGCGCTGGTGAAGTTCGGGAACACGAAATCGCCCGGCTGCTTCTCCCCCGGCGGGGATTCCCTCTACGCGTCGGTCAGCGTGGAGGGGAACTCCGACATCTACCGCGTGCGGATCCGCGACGCGGCGGTGGAGAAGGTCGTGGAGGGTTGGGGGATCGAGGTTTCCCCCTCCATCTCTCCGGACGGTAAAAAAATCGCGTTTGTTTCCAACCGCGGCGGTTCTCCGCAGGTGTATGTCAAGGACCTTGCCGCCTCGTCCGGGGAGCGGCGGATTTCGCACGCGGGAGGATACTCCACCTCTCCCTCGTGGTCTCCCGGGAGCGACCGGATCGCCTTCACGTCCCAGTCCGGGGGGAAGTTCTCGGTGTACACCGTAAACCCCGATGGTTCCGACCAGCGGCTCCTGGCCTCGGGGGACGGAGACAGCACCGATCCCTCGTATTCGCCGGACGGCCGGTACGTGGTTTACACCTTTCAGAAAAAAGGATATTCTGAGCTCCGGATAATCTCCGCAGACGGACGGTGGGGAAAACGCCTGTTTTCCGGGTTTTCCGGGGTGGGTTCGCCCGCATGGTCTCCCCGAAGATAGCCGATCTTTGTAATATAGGGTTTGATCATGAAAATCATGGTTTGACAGTGGAAAAACCTTAATCACACGAGAGGAGAAAGTCATGGGCAATGGGAGGGTCTGGAAGTACGGTGCGGCGATTCTCGCGGTAATGATGGTTTTCGCCTTCGGGTGCGCGAAGAAGCAGGCGGTGAAGTCGACCGACACCACCCCAACGGCAGGCGCACCTTCGGCCGAGGGAAAGGCCCCGGAAGGGGTCGTCTCGGAGACGCTGAAGCCGGAGGCGGGCGCGGTGGAGGCCCCGTCGGCCGGACCCGCCGGCACGCAGGTGGCGTCTGTCGCGGAAGCCGCCGCGGGGGTAGCGGCCACCGAGGAGAAGCCGTCCCTATTCCAGGACATCCGCTTCGACTTCGACAAGTCCTTCATCCGGGACGACGCGAAGCCGATCCTGGCCGGAATTTCGGACTACATGAAGAAAAACAGGGGAGCGAAGCTCCTGGTCGAGGGCCACTGCGACGACCGCGGCACGTCCGAGTACAACATGGCGCTGGGCGATCGGCGCGCGGACAGCGCCCGGAAGTACCTGGTTTCCCTGGGTGTGCCGGCGGGCGCCCTCTCCACGGTAAGCTTCGGCAAGGAAAAGCCGCTGGATCCGGGGCACAACGAGGAGGCGTGGGCGAAGAACCGCCGCGCCCACTTCGTCGTAAGGTAGCAGGGACCGCATGAAGATCGGAAACGCCGCGTTGCTCCTGTGCCTCGCGGCGCTCGGGGCCGTAGCGGGGGGCTGCGCGGTCGCCGACACCGGGGCGTTCGTCCGGCTCCAGGACGAGGTGGTGTCGTTGAAGAAGGAGGTCGCGGCGGTCAAGGCCTCCGCTCCCGCCGCGGCGGCGACCTCGGCGGGAAATGTCAACGCAGGGGAGCTTGCCGCCCTCCAGAAGAGCGTCGCCGACCTCACGGCCGGCTCCGACCGGATCCGGGGGGACCTCCTCGCCGCCACGACGCGCGCCGACGAAACGAAGGTGCAGACGCAGAAGGACATCGCCCACCTGAACGACAAGGCGGGCGAGCAGGCGCAAGCGATCCGGGAAGTGAAGGGAAGGATCGCCAGGGTGGAGGAGATCAACCCGCGCGTCGCCGCCCTCGAGGAGAAAGTGGAGAAGCTGGCGGCGGCTTCCCCCGTTCCGGCCGGCGCGCCCGCGCCGGCCTCGCAGGAGTGGAAGAGCCCCGAGGAGATGTACGACCATGCGCTGGGGCTCATCAAGGGCGGGGAGACGCGCAAGGGGCGCGAGATCCTGGTCGCCTTCGCGGCGAAATACCCCGACCACAAGCTGATGCCGAACGTCCATTACTGGAAGGGGGAGTCCTTCTACGCGGAGAAGGATTACGAGAGCGCGATCCTCTCCTTCCAGGACGTCATGGACAAATACCCGAACGGGGACAAGGCCCCCGACGCGATGTTCAAGCAGGGGCTGTCCTTCCTGGCCCTCAAGGACCGGAAGAACGCCCGGATCCTGTTCGAGCTGCTCCAGTCGAAGTACCCCAAGTCATCCGCCGCCGAGAAGGCGCGGCAGAAGCTGGCCGAACTTAAATGAGCGTGGAGGCGTGATGATCAAGAACTTCGTGCTGGACACGAACGTCCTCCTGCACGATCCGAACGCCATCTACAAGTTCCAGGACAACCGGGTCTTCATCCCCATCACGGTGATCGAGGAACTCGACCACTTCAAGAAGGACCTGAACATGTTAGGGCGCAACGCCCGGACGGTGTCGAAGTTCGTCGACAAGCTGCGCACGAAGGGAAGCCTCGCCGAGGGTATCCCCCTGGAAAACGGGGGGGAGCTTCGCGTCGCCTTCGGCGGGAACGGGGTGTCGCTCCTTCCCGCGGATCTCTTCGGGGAGAAGAAGGACAACCACATCCTCGCCGTGGCGTTGAGCGTCCGGGCCAAGGAGAGGGACGTCCCCGTGGTGGTCATCTCCAAGGACACCAACCTCCGCATCAAGGCCGACGCGCTGGGGCTGCGCGCCGAGGACTACGAGAGCGGGCGCGTGGAGATCGAGGAGCTCTACCGGGGTTTCCGGGAGGTGGAGGTCGAGAAGGGGTGGATCGACGCCTTCTACGCGGCGGGAGAGAACGCCTTGCCGCCGGGCGCCGAGGACCTCTTCCCGAACGAGTACCTGGTGCTCCGGGATGCCGCGTCGAACGCATCGGCCCTGGGGCGGTACGACTCCCCGCGAAAAAGGGTTCGCCCCCTTCCCGCCTTCAAGGAAGATGTCTGGGGGGTCCGCCCCCGCAACAAGGAGCAGACCTTCGCCCTCGACATCCTGCTCGACGATTCGGTCAAGCTGGTCACCCTCGCCGGGAAGGCGGGGACCGGCAAGACCCTGCTCGCCCTCGCCGCGGGGCTGCGCAAGACATCCGACGAGGAGATCTTCCAGAGGCTCCTGGTCTCGCGACCGGTCTTCCCGATGGGTAAGGACATCGGGTTCCTGCCGGGGGACATGGAGGAGAAGCTCAAGCCGTGGATGCAGCCCATCTTCGACAACGTGGAATACCTCTTCGGCTTCAGCCGCCGGAAGCGCCAGGGGATGCGGGGGTACCAGGAGCTCATCAACCTGGGGATCTTAGAGATCGAGCCGCTGACCTATATCCGGGGTCGCTCGATTCCGAACCAGTACATCATCATCGACGAGGCCCAGAACCTCACCCCCCACGAGGTCAAGACGATCCTCACCCGCGCGGGGGAGAACAGCAAGGTGGTCCTGACGGGCGACCCGTACCAGATCGACAACCCCTTCGTCGACTCGGCGAGCAACGGGCTGTCCATCACCGTGGAGAAGTTCAAGGGGGAGTCGCTCGCCGGGCACGTGATGCTCGCCAAGGGGGAACGGTCCCCCCTCGCGGAGCTCGCCGCGAACATCCTGTAAACGCTCTCTTCAGCCGGCGATAAGGATTTTTCATGCGCGTACTGGGCATCGAGAGTTCCTGCGACGACACGGCAGCCGCGGTTTACGATGCCGGCACGGGGCTCCTGTCGAACGTGGTCGCGTCGCAGGTTTCCGTCCACGAGGCGTACGGCGGGGTGGTTCCGGAGCTCGCCTCCCGCGAGCACATCCGGTCCATCATCCCGGTCGTCCTGCGGGCCCTCGCCGCGGCCGGGACGACTCGGGACGAGCTCGACGGGATCGCGGTGACGGCGGGACCGGGCCTCATCGGATCGCTCCT
>CAYILU010000002.1:0-4554 GCA_964364235.1 uncultured bacterium
ACCTACGTCACCGTGTCGATCCTGGAACGGGGGTGGTAATCATGGCGAAGAACGGGATCAAGACGAAAAGTTCCCCGCGGCGCAACTCCGCGGCCAAGATCGAAGAGATCATGACCGGGACCACGGTCTTCAACGTCCCTTTCCCCAAGGACCTGAAAACCCTGAAGACGATGTCACCGATCGTCATCAAGCACCCCTACTACGTCGAGTACGTCCACTCGTACGGGCAGGATTCACCCTTCTTCGCGGGGCTCGCCAACAAGAAACTCTTGGGGACCTTCTGCGGCAAGTGCAAGTACACCTACGCCACCCCCCGCCTGCACTGCACGAAATGCGGCAAGGAGACGAAGTGGGTGGAACTTCCCCGGGAAGGCCGCGTCCACACGTTCACGACCTGCTATTTCGGCAGCGAGGAATTCCTGAAGGAAACCCCGTTCCACCTGGTGCTCGTCGAGTTCGACGGGGTGGACACCCTGTTTCTGGCGCGGCTGATCGGGGTCGAGGGGCCGGAGGACATCGAGATCGGGATGAAGATCCGGGCGAAGTTCCGCAGAAACTCGCAACTCAAGCCCACCGACGTGTACTTCGTCCCGGCGGGGTAGGGTGTAGATGGACTTCCAGCTCAAGCCGGAGCACGTAGCGCTCCAGGACATGGTTCGCTCCTTCGTCCGGAAGGAGGTGCGTCCCTTCGCGCGGCAATGGGACGAGGAGGGGAAGTTCCCGTCGGACACCGTCGCCAGGTTAGGCGAGCTGGGCCTCATGGGGGCCATGGTCCCCGAGGAGTACGGCGGCTCCGGGATGGACACCGTCGGCTATGCGATCGCCGTGGAGGAGCTCGGGAAAGGGGACGGTTCCCTGGGGCTCACCGTGGCGTCCCACAATTCCCTCTGCACCGCGCACATCCTCGCGTTCGGATCGGAGTCGATCCGCAGGAAATACCTCCCGGAGCTCGCCTCCGGGCGGATGTTAGGCGCGTGGGCGTTGACGGAACCGGGGTCGGGCTCCGATTCCCTCAACATGCGGACGAAGGCGGAATGGAAGGGTGACCGCTGGGTCCTCAACGGCAGCAAGATGTTCATCACCCAGGGGAGCGTCGCATCCGTCTACGTGATTCTCGCCGTCACGGACAAGGGTCAAGGAAGGGACGGTGTCACCGCCTTTCTCGTCGAAGCGGGGGCAAAAGGGCTCCAGGTCGGGAAAAAACTCGATAAGCTGGGGATGCGGTCCTCCGACACGGCGGAACTCGTGTTCGAGGACCTCGAGGTCAAGCCCGGGAGCATTATCGGTGAGGTCAATTCCGGCTTCCGGGACACGATGCGGAACCTCGCGGGGGGAAGGATCTCCATCGCCTCCCTCTCGATCGGAATCGGCCTGGGGGCCTTGAGTGACGCGATCGCATACGCGAAAGAGCGGATCCAGTTCGGGCAACCGGTCTCGGGGTTCCAGGCGGTCAAATGGATGGTCGCGGACATGGGGACCGAGCTCGAGGCGGCGGAGCTTCTGACGTTTCGCGCAGCATACCTGAAAGACGCCGGGAAACGGTACGTGCAGGAAGCGGCGATGGCGAAGCTCTTCGCATCCGAGGCGGCGATGCGGGCCACGATCAAGGCGGTCCAGATCCACGGGGGGTACGGCTACATCCGGGAATATCCCGTGGAGAGGGCCATGCGGGACGCCAAGCTTTGCGAGATCGGGGAGGGGACCTCCGAGATCCAGCGCCTGATCATCGCCAGACGGCTGGTCCGGGGAAATTGACAAAGGAAAACGGATAGAGATGGCGATTTCCCTCAAAGACGTTCTCGCCGGCGACGTCCGATCCGCCGCCCGCCTGATGCGGGACCTGGACGACGAAATCCCCGCCGCGCACCGGTTGCTCAAGCGCCTCTACAGGCACACCGGCCGGGCCTACATCCTGGGGATCACCGGGGCCCCCGGATCGGGGAAATCCACCCTGGTCGACACCCTCACCGATCACCTTCGCAGGCAGGGGAAAAACGTCGGGATCGTCGCCATCGACCCGACCAGCCCTTTTACCGGGGGCGCGATCCTGGGCGACCGGATCCGGATGCAGAAGCACGCGCAGGACGACAGCGTGTTCATCCGGAGCCTCGCCACCCGCGGCCACCTCGGAGGGCTTTCCAAGTCGACCATCGACATCGTGAACGTGATGGACGCGATGGGGAAGGACATCATCCTCATCGAAACCGTCGGGGTGGGACAGGACGAGGTGGAGATCGTCAAGGTCGCGCACACCAACCTCGTCGTCGTCGTCCCGGGCATGGGCGACGACATCCAGGCCATCAAGGCGGGGATTCTCGAGATTGCCGATATCTTCGTCGTGAACAAGTCGGACCGCGAAGGGGCCGACAAGACCCGCCGCGAGCTCGAAACGATGGTCTCGATGAACGACTACGTGGAAGGAGACTGGGTTCCCCCCGTCCTCCCCGCCGTCGCGCAGACCGGCGGCGGGATCACCGAACTCATGGAGGCGATCGAACGCCACCGCACATTCGTTTTCCTCGAGGAGAACCTGGGCCGTTACCGGGCGGGTAAAGCCCGGGTGGAGCTCCTGGAGATCCTGAGGAAAAAGCTCATCGAGAAAGCGGTGGACGATCTCGAGCGGCACGGTCTCCTCGAGCCGCTCCTCGAAGAGATCGCCGGGAAGCGGACGGACCCCTATTCGATCGTGGAGAAGGTCGTCGACCACAGCTTCGCTTTCCACTTGATCGGGGGAAGAGGACGGACCGGGTCAAAGGGGAAGAAAAAGTGAGCAGGATTCGCAGGGAAGGGGCGGTCGAGTACCGGTTCGAGCACCCGGACGATTTCCGTGCGCACGTTCGCGACGGGAAGAGCCGGAAACCTTCCGACAAACTCCGCACGGCCAGGGAGGCCGTATCCGGTTTTCTCCATGACGGCGACTACATCGTCTACGACTTCTCCAGCCTGACGCGCGGCCCGCAGGCGCTCATCCGGGAAGTCATACGGCAGGGGAAGAAGGACCTCTGGATCGGGGCGGAGTTCACCCTCCACGAGTCGGCTTTGCTGACGGGAGCGGGCTGCGCCACACGGATCGACGTCGGGTTCCTGGGATACGGCAATTACATCGGGCAGGCGGTGTGCGACGGCCGCGTCAAAGTGTACGAGTGGACGAACGGCGGACTGGCCCTCCGGATCCTCGCGGGCGCCCGCGGAGTCCCCTTTCTGCCCACGAGGGATCTTCTCGGTTCGGACAACCTGGCTGTTTCCGCGGCGAAGGTGATCGAGGACCCCTACACCGGGCTACCGGTCTGCCTGGTTCCGGCCCTGAACCCTGACGTCGCTTTCATCCACGTCCACCAGGCGGACCCCCACGGCAACGCGCGGATCTTCGGGACGAACCTCTTCGCGCTCGAGGCTGCGATGGCCTCCCACCGGGTGATCGTCTCGGCGGAGGAGATCGTCGAACCGGACGAGTTCCGCAAGGACCCGATGCGGACGACGATCCCCTATTTCCTCGTGGACGCCGTGGTCCACGCACCCTTCGGCGCCTACCCGGGAGCGATGCCGGCGCGGTATGAGATCGACCTCGAGCACGTCGACCTGCTGAACGGGATCCGGACCGAAGAGCAGATGAAGAAGTACCTCGACGAATACATCTACGGCGTGGCCGACCACGAGGAGTTCCTGGACAAACGTGTCGGCGCGGCGAGGATGAAGGAGCTCCGCCGCAGGGCCTCCATCGTCGAGGGGTACCGGTAAGCGATGTCCCGCACGGTAGAGTTCACCGACACGGAGTTCATGATCGCGCAGGGGGCGCGCCTGCTCGAGGACGGCAAGTCCATCTTCGTGGGGTGGGGGATCCCGCAGATCGTCGCCATCCTGGCGCAGAAGCTCTACGTCCCGAACGTGGTCCAGCTCTTCGAGTTCGGGGCGGTGGGGCCGCAGTCCGTCCTCCCCTTCGTTCGGGGGACCATGGGAGGCCCGCAGAACACGTACCGCTCCCTGCAGTGGCTCAACATGAACTGGGCGTTCGCCTATTCCGCCTCCGGCTACATGGACTACGGTATGTTAGGCGCGCTCCAGGTGGACCCCTATGGGAACATCAACTCCACCTACCTGGGCGGCACGTTCGAAAAGCCCGAGAGGAGGTTCGCCGGGAGCGGGGGCGGGAACCAGGTGGCTTCCCACTGCTGGCGGACCGTCATCATCATCAAGCACGAAGGCAGGCGCTTCGTGCCGAAAGTGGAGTTCATAACCTCCCCCGGCTACCTGACGGGCCCGGGGGCGCGGGAGAAGGCCGGCCTCCCGAAGGACACCGGCCCCTACCGGGTGGTCACATCGAAGGCGCTCTTCGGCTTCGACGATATAACGAAGGAGATGACGCTCCTTTCGGTGCTGCGCGGCATGAAACCGGAAGACGTGGTGAAGGATATGGCCTTCCGGCCCCACGTCGCGAAGGACGTCACCGAGATCCCGCCGCCGACGGACGACGAGTTGCGCCTCCTGCGCGAGGAGATCGACCCTTCCCGGATCATCATCCGCGGGGAGCGGATGTCCGCGACCGCCTGAGCACCC
>CAYILU010000002.1:4654-23687 GCA_964364235.1 uncultured bacterium
ACGTGCAGCATCCGGGAGAAGGCGGACCAGAAGGTCCACAGCAAGCTGGGGGAATTGCGCGGCTGGAAAAAGGCCCGGAAGGGGCGGATCGTGGCCGTCGGCGGATGCCTCGCCCAGCAGGAGGGGGCGCGGCTCGCCGCAAGGGCGCCCCACGTGGACATCGTATTCGGCACCCATAACATCGCACGCCTCCCCGACCTGCTTCGGGAGGCGGAGCGCTATAAGAATCGCGTGGAGGTGGGTTTCACCGGGGACACGAGCCACTGGGACATTCTCCCGTATCTTTCCAGGGGGGCGACAAGCGCGATGGTGACCATCATGCAGGGGTGCGACAACTATTGCGCCTACTGCATCGTCCCCTACGTGCGGGGGATGGAGATCAGCCGAAGGTCTCCGGAGATCCTTTCCGAAGTTCGCGAGCTCGCGGACCGCGGCGTGCGGGAGATCGTCCTCCTGGGTCAGAACGTCAATTCCTACGGGAGGAAGGAGGGGGAGATCTCCTTCCCGGAACTGATCCGCAGGATCGCGCGTATTCCCGGGATCGCCAGGGTGCGATTCATCACCAGCCACCCCCGCGACCTCGACCCGGAGACGATAGGCCTTTTCGGCGAGATCGGAAATCTCTGCCCGCACCTCCATCTCCCCATACAGTCGGGCTCCGACCGGGTCCTTGCCGCCATGGGCCGCGGCTACACCCGCGGCGATTACCTCCGGAAAGTCGCGGCGCTGCGGAAGACGAGACCGGGAATCGCGTTCTCGTCCGATTTCATCGTCGGTTTCCCGGGGGAAACGGAAAAGGATTTCGAGGAAACCCTTGCCGTGATGGAAGAGGTGCGGTACGACTCCGCCTTTTCCTTCCGGTTCTCCCCACGCCCCGGCACCCGTGCCGCCTCCATGGCGGGGGCCGTCCCTGTGGAAGTCTCCGGCGAGCGGCTTTCCCGGCTCCAGGCCCTGCAGGAAGGGCATACCAGGGAGCGGCTGGCGGCTTGCATCGGCCGCGAGATGGAGGTGCTGGTGGAAGGAGAAAGCGCCAAGGACCCCGCACAGCTCTGCGGGAGAACCCCGTGTTACAAGGTCGTGAACTTTTCCCCCGACTCGGCCCGAAACGCGCCGGTCCGCCGTGTCCTCGTCCGGTCCGCCGGTGCACACTCCCTTTCGGGCGCGGAAGGAGCTCCACGTGACTAAGGAGATGGTGGTGGTGGGGATTGCGATCGATCCGGCGACCCAGTCGCCGATCGTCATCCTGCGGGACCCGGATAGCCGGAACATCCTCCCGATATGGATCGGGATCCTCGAGGCCAACGCGATCGCGGTGGGGCTGGAAAAAGTGAAGCTCCCGCGGCCGATGACCCACGATCTCTTCAAAAACATCATGGATCAGATCGGCGTCCGGCTGCTGCGGATCGAGGTGGTCGACATCAAGGACAACACCTACTACGCCGCCCTCCACCTCGAAGCCAATGGCAAGACGCTGGTGATCGACTCGCGCCCCAGCGACGCGATCGCCATCGCGATCCGCCTGGGCGCCCCGATCCTTGTCCACGACGCGGTCATCGATAAAGCGTTACGGGGCGAGGGCGGGGCGGGAGCCGTCCACGATAAGGACAAGTGGTCGGAACTGCTGGAAAAGATGGACCCGGAAGACTTCAGCAAGTACAAGATGTAGCCACCCGGCCGATGAAGGTCACCCGCATATTGGTCGTACAGGAGGACGCCGGGGACGCGCGGGAGTTGCGCCTCGTTGTCAACGGCCAGCCGGTGGAGTTCGAGTTCCGCCCTCCCTCCAGGATCACCGGCGGGGAAACGGATCTCTCGGGATACCGTGGGATCGCCGCGTCCATGGATAGCGCGCGTCCCGAGGTGATCGAGGTCTTGAGGCGGGAAAGCAAGGGGGTGGAACCCCCGGTGTTCCTGTTCCGTGAGGAGCCCCCGCTTCGCGAGATTGCGCGATGGGTCCTCTGGGCGGACCTCAATGACGAAGCGGGGGCCACGACGGAGGGGCGCCTCCTTTCGGAGAGCCTCGAATATTATTCCCTTGCGTCACTCTACCAGCAGTGCCTGAAGATCATGACCACGCAGGACGAGGACAAGCTTCTCGCCCGGATCACGGACACCTTCGTCCGTGAGCTCGGCGCGGAAAGCTGCGTGATCTGGCTGACCTCCCCCTCTGATACCGACGAAATGATGATCGCGTCCGTCCGGGGGGTGATCAGCATCGACCGCGAGGGGTCCAGGTTCTTTCTTTCCCAGACGGAGTGGGCCGAATCCATGTTGAAAGGGGCGCCCTTCCTGGCCGTGTCGCCGTCGCAGGAGCAGGCCGGTCGCGAGCCCGCGTCGGCCCTTTACATCCCGCTCCTCTTCCAGGAAAAGACAATCGGGTTGATCAAGTTAGGAGAGCGGAGCGACCACAAGCCCTACAACGAACGCGATCGTTACCTCGCACGGATCATCGCCGATTATGCCGCCTCCTCCCTGAGGACGGTCGACCGCCTCGTCCGGGTGGAGAAGATATCCCTGCGCGACATCGAGACGAGTGCCTATTCCGCGGCTTTCCTGGCGGACTATTTCGAGAAGGAGCGGTACAAGTCCGGCCGTTTCCGGCGCCCCCTCTCCCTGATCTTCCTGGCGATCGACAACTTCGCGTTCCTGATGGAGAAGACCAGGGAAAGCCTCGTGATCGGTGCGCTTTCCGGGATCGTCGAGTCGATCCGGAAGGCCCTGCGCGATTCCGACCTCATTGCGCGCGTCGATCCCGACCGCTTCTGCATCGTGCTCCCCGAAACGGATTACTACGGGTCGATGCTGGCGATCCGGCGCCTGAGGAAGGCCATCCGCGAGGTCGGCGGGATCCACTTCCTCGGGTCGGAGTTTCTCCTCCAGCCCTTCTTCATGTCCGTTACCTACCCGAGGGACGGGAAGGATTTCCAGGAGCTCTCCCGACTCGCGGAGGACAAGTACCTCCGGCAGCAGAAGAGCCCCCTTCACCGGCTCCGGCTCATGGATAAGTCCTTCTGGGACGCGTTCGAGGTCCTCGTGGGGAAGCCTGCATACTACGACCTCTTGCGAAAGGGGGAGGACGTCCCCTATTTCACGCGTATCCGCCGGGACCTCGGCAGGAACGGGCACTTTTCGCTCCCCAGGGAGATGTTCTTCCGGATCGTGGAATCGCTCGCCCAGGACGTCGCCTCCCAGGGGGACGCGCGCGGTCTCGTCATCGCCGCCGGGCCCAGGCCGGAGATCTTCAAGCAGATCTTCCTCTCTTTCGGGACCGACATCCCCGCGGAACGGAACATCTATATCATCGGCCAATCCGGAAGCACCCGTTTCGACGCGAAGAACCTGCTGTACGTCACCGCCGACGACGACCACCTGAAGGATAAAGAGATCGTCCTCTACCTGAAGGAGAACAGCGCGTACGGGGTCTTCGCCACGGGACGGCAGGACGAGGTGTGCGGCTTCAACACGGCCGACGAGTGGCTTGTGGAGGCGATGATGGAGAAAATCCAGGGAATGTACCAGCTGCAGGGAAACTTCTGACCGGGGGGCGGATGCCGGCAACCACGACCGTGAAAAAAGTCCTCGTCGCGGACCCCTCCGAGAGGTCCCGGCAGTCCCTTTGCCACTTCCTCCGGGAGAAAGGGATGGCGGTGATCGAGACGTCCGACGGGAGCAAGGCGCTCGCCGAGGCCCTCCTCAAGAACCCCGACATCATCCTCCTGGACCTCTCCGTGGGGGTGCTCGCCCCGGAGAGGCTCGTCCAGATCCTGCGCACCAACCCCAACACGAAGGCGATCCCCATCTTCTTCCTGAGCGACAAGGAGAAAAGCGTCTCCGGCTTCCGCCCCGGCGTCGACGAGTTCATTCGCAGGCCGTTTCACGAGGAGGAGATCCTCCTCCGGATCCAGCGCTCCCTCTTCCAGGATTCCCTCTCCGATGTGTTCTCGGGCGACTCCGAGATCAGCGGAAACCTCGCCCAGGTATTCCTCCCGGACCTGTGGCAGATGCTCTCCCTGAACGCGAAGAGCGGTATCATCCAGGTGGAAGGGGAGGGGATCTCGGGCTCGATCTACATCGAGAAGGGCGAAATCATCTCGGCCGTGACTCATAACATCGTGGGGGAGAAGGCTCTTTATCGCCTGATCCCGCTCAAGGAGGGGAAGTTCCGGTTCATCCCGGGAAAGGTCGGCGTCCGGCGGACGATCTACAACCCGAGCCAGCAAGTCGTGCTGGAGGGGATGCGGCATTACGACGAGCTCGTGAAGCTTGCGGGGAACAAGCCGGCTCCGAACGAATCCGTCATGGTCGTGAAGGACGCGAGGGCCATCGCGGGGGCGGGCGGTGCGGTCCGGGAGGTACTGCTCCTCGCGGAGTTCTGCAACCGCGTGGAGGACATCGTCAACAACTGCAGCCTGCCGGACCTCGTGGTCTACGAGACCCTGCTTCACCTCAAGAAACGCGGGGTGCTTCGCGTCGGCGCGTTCGAGACGTTCTCCGCCAAGAGCGAGTTCCTCCCTCCCGAGGACCTCGCGCGGCTCCGGAGCCGGATGGAGGAAAGGAACGCCTTCGCCGACGCCACCATGGGGAGGATCGTCCTGTTCCTGCCCGACCCCTCCCTCCTGGAGGGCGTCGTCATGGCCCTGGGGCAGTTCCGGGAATTCGAGGTGGACAGCGCCTTCTTCGCCCTGCGCAGGAAAGAGGGGTTCCCGATCGGAATGTTCGGGAGAATACGGGTGGGGGAGGGGAATTCGCTTCTCCTGTACGCCTTCCCCTACCTGCGCTCCACGTCGCCCGTCTGGTACGCGCTCGCTCCCCGCCCCGTCGGGATCATCGCCTTCCTGAAGGACGAGGTGTCGAGCTCTCTCGAGGGACTCATGGCCGTGTCCGACTACACGCGCGGGGCCGAAGCCCGGGTCGTGCTTGCGGTGATGGGAAAGACCTTCACCAATTTCGGGCTTGGAGAAAACACCTTGCGCCTGTTCCAGAACCGGATCGAAAAGCTGGGATGCTCCCTCAAGGTGCAGGAGATGGACCAGCTGTCCCCGGGCGAGATCCGGGATACCCTGGCTCGCGTCGTGCGGCAATACCTCGAAGTGGAGAAGAGATGATCGACCTGCACATGCACTCCACCTTCAGCGACGGGGAGCTGATCCCCGCCGAGGTCGTTTCACGCGCGGTCCACGCGGGGTACACCCATCTCGCGATCACCGACCACGCCGACCCCTCGAACCTGGAGCACGTCCTGGAGCGGATGGTTCACGTCTGCAACGAGCTTCGCGGGAAGGTCAAGGCGAAGGTCTACCCCGGCGTCGAGATCACGCACGTCCCGCCCCGGCTGATCGCCCCCCTCGCTATCCTTGCGAGGCGGAGGGGCGCGAAAGTCGTGATGGTGCACGGAGAGACCATCGTCGAGCCCGTTCCCCCGGGGACCAACCTGGCGGCCATCAAGGCCGGCGTCGACATCCTCGCGCACCCCGGCCTGATCACGGAAGCCGAGGTCCGCCTGGCGAAAAAAGCCGGTGTTTTGCTGGAGATCACGGCCCGGAGGGGGCACTCGCTGACCAACGGCCACGTAGCCCGTCTTGCCGTGAAATGCGGGGCCCATCTGGTGTACAATACCGACTCGCATTCCCCCGGAGATTTCACTCCCTGGCCCGCGGCGCTCCGGATCATACGGGGCGCGGGCCTGTCGGACAGGGATGCGGGCCGGATGCAGGAAAACGCGCTGGCGCTCGTCGAGGGACGGCGATAACGGGGAGACACGATGGCAGAGAAGATCAAGTATAGCCGCAAGGACCTGAAGAGCCCGGACGAGTTCATCTCCGCGTTCAGCAGGGCGGTCGCCTGGGCCGGTGAGAACCGGGCCAAGGTGCTGGCCGCCGCAGGCGGCCTCCTGCTCCTCGTCGGGGCCGTCTTCGGCGCGCAGGCCTATTTCCGCTGGGAGGAGAACAAGGCCACACGCGACCTGTGGCCCCACTTGAACCGGGCGCGGGAATTCCTGCAGTCCCCCACAAACGCCGACGAGGAGAAGCTTGCCCGCCTCGAGCAGTTCCTGACCGCCCACGTCAACACGCACCAGGGCACCGTCGCCGCGGTGTACGCAAGGTATTATCTCGGGAGCATCGCTTTCCTCCGGGGGAATTACGACCTGAGCGCGACGAATTTCCGCACCGCGATCCAGGCCGGCAAGCCGGATGAAGTCATGCCCTTCCTCCTCCGCGAGGGGCTGGCGCAGGCCCTCGAGGCCAAGGGTGATTTCGCCGCGGCTTCCGAGGCCTACCGGGAGGCAGCCGGGGTCACGGCGGGGGACCTCAAGACGCAGGCGCTGATGGGGCAGGCCAGGACGATGGCGCTCTCCGGACGGAAACAGGAGGCGATCGCGTTATACCGCCGGATCCTCTCGGAGAACCCTGACTCGCAGACGAAAGAGTTCGTGGAGATCAAGCTCGCCCGGTCGGAATAGGGGAGCGTTCGCCGGATGAAAGTACACATCTGCTTTCTCTGGCACATGCACCAGCCTTACTACAAGGACCCGGAGCTGGGGACCTACATCCTCCCCTGGGTCCGCCTCCACGCCATCAAGGATTACGTCGCGCTTCCCCGCATCTTCCGCCAGTTCCCGGCGGTGAAGCACACCTTCAACCTCGTCCCCTCCCTTCTCATCCAGCTTCAGGATTACGTGGAGAACGGGGCGGAGGACATCTACCTCACCCTTTCCAGGAAGAACGCCCTCGACCTGACGAAAGAAGAGGAGGAATTCCTTCTCCGGAACTTCTTCTCCGCCTTCCCGCCGACCATGATCCTCCCGCAGCCCCGGTACGCCGATCTCTACGCGCGGCAGGACGAGGCCAGGCGAGCGATCGGGAAGCAGGGCGTGCCGGGGGGGTTCGGCGCTTCCGAATACACCGACCTCATGACCCTCTTCAACCTCGCATGGTTCCACCCTCTCCTGCGGGAAGAGGACGCCGAGCTTTCCCGGCTCTGGCGGAAGGGGAGGGGATTCACCCATCGGGAAAAGGCGTACGTCCTCGACCGCCAGATCGAGTGCATGGCGATGGTCATCCCGGAATACCGTCGGCTCCTCGATGAGGACGGGGGCGAGGTTTCCACAACCCCGATGTACCACCCGATCCTCCCCCTCATCATCGACACGCAATCGGCCCAGGATGCCCTTCCGGGGGCCAGGCTGCCCAAGGTGCCCTTCGCTTACCCATCCGACGCCCTGGAGCAGTTGTCCAGGGGGAGAGAGGTGTTCCGATCCCTCTTCGGGGCTTATCCGGATGGCGTGTGGCCTTCGGAGGGCTCGATCAGCCCCGCGGCGATGGAGCTCGCAGTCCGCTCCGGCTTCCGATGGGCCGCGACGGACGAGGCGCTTCTTTCGAAGGCGCTGAAAATGCCGGTTCACAGGGACGCGGAAGGGATCCCTTTGGAGGCGGACCGGTTATACCGGCCCTACCAGGCGAACACCCCGGCCGGACCCATCCACCTTTTTTTCCGCGATCACCATCTTTCCGACCTGGTGGGTTTCGAGTATTCCCGGTGGGGAGCAACCGAGGCTGCAAGCAATTTCATTCACAAAATCGAAGGGATATACAAGAAACTTGACTCGCTTCCACCTTCTGCGAGAAAAGATTCCTATGTAATCCCCGTGATCCTGGACGGGGAAAACGCATGGGAATACTTCCATGATTCCGGGCGGCTGTTTCTGCAGACCCTGCTGGACCGACTGGGAAAACTTGCCCCAAAAATATCATGTATTACCTTCTCTCAAGCATTACAAACCATCAATTATGAAAATATATTGCCATCAATTCCAACGGGCTCATGGATCGACGGCACGTTCAACATCTGGATCGGCCACGATGAGGACCGGACCGCCTGGGAGCTGCTTTCCAAGACAAGGGGCCTGTGGCAGCTCAAGCACGATCAGGCGAAAAAAGCCGGTCTTCCGATCCGGGACGGAATGGAAAAAGCCAGGGGACATCTTTTCGTCGCGGAAGGATCCGACTGGTGCTGGTGGTACGGGGACGAGCATTTCACCCCCCACGGACCCGAGTTCGACCGGCTTTTCCGCAACCACCTCAAGGCTGCCTATCGGGAAATGGGAGAAACCCCGCCCGATTCCCTGGACATCCCCATCCTGCGGCCGGACAAGATGCCTTCCGGCGCCAATTACCTTCCCAGCCCGAGGTCCTACCTTCGGCCACGGATAAACGGGCACGTTACCTCCTATTTCGAGTGGGGCGTCGCCACCCGATACATCCCCAGCCCCGGCTTCGGAGCGATGCACCGCGCCGGACACGGGATCCTTTCCTGCCTGTATTACGGTTTCGATGAATCGAGGATTTATCTTCGCGCCGATTTTCTTCCCCATGTGCTGGAGAACCCTTCGCAGCTTGTCATCGAATTTTTTTTCCCTCCGAAGAACCGGAAAATCTCGATCGTCGTCAGCACGATCGATCGCACACTCGCGTTCACATCCGGGGTCCTCGACGAAAGCAGGGGCGAAAAGGACAGCGAGTCGAAACCCGAAACGATCGTCGCGGCTTTCCAGCGGGTACTGGAACTCGGGATCCCGTTCCTCGAGCTGGGATGCGCGGAGGAAGACCGGATCGAATTCTTCGTGACCATCACCGCTCAGGGATTGATCGGGGAGCGGTGGCCGATGTACGGGACCTTCGTCGCCGAACTTCCCGGGAAGGACTTCGAGACGAGGATGTGGGAGGCGTAGCGTCCGGTAATAGATATTATGTCAAATAGACCGCAACGGAAGCGGATCGCTACCTTTTTTTCGAAATCACGAACTTCCACCCCATAAACAAGGGCCTCACCTTCTCCGTGAGCCTGTCGCAAAAATCGCGGATCATCGGAAGCCGCTTTTCGTAAGGAGATTTCGGAAACAGCCCCGCGGATTGCGCCGGGATGTTCAGGAAATCGACCAGGAACTCGCGTCCGATCTCGAAGTGAAAATCGACCTCGGTGGTCCGGAATGCTTTCTGGCCCGAGAGGCATTTTTTCAGCTCCGGATAGTCCACCGCCCCGTACTGGTATTTCAGGTCCGGGAAGGTCTTGGCGATGGCGTCCTTCTGGCGACTGTCGAACATCCCCGCATAGAAACTGATGGCCAATACGCCGCCCGGCAGGATGAGACTGCATGCCTGGGATATGGAATCGGCGAATTTCGGTATCAGGAATATCGAAGCGGTGTAGAAAACCGCATCGAATTTATCCTTGAAATAATTGGAGAGGTGTTCCGCGTCCCCCCGGACGAAATAGATGCCGCCCAGGCCTTTGCACCTCTCCCTGGCGCGTACCAGCATCAACTCCGAAATGTCGATCGCGTAGAGGATCGGGGGTTGCGGAAACGCTTCGTGGAGCGCAAGCGTGGAAATCCCGGTACCGCACCCGACGTCCAGGATCCTTTTGGGGATTGCGGGGCCGGTCAGCTCGCTTAAACGTTTCGTGAGGGTCTCGAAAAGGTGATGCTTCTCCTCGAAAGCGTCGTAAAAAACGGCGCTCTCGTTGAAATTCCGCTCGATCGCAGCCTTAAACCTTTTATTGAAGTCATTGAATTCATTCATTCGATATTCCTATACTTTTGATAAAGGATCGAACAGTTTACGGTACTCTTCCATCGCATATCGATCGGTCATCCCCGCGATGTAGTCGCAGGCCACCCGCTTTACGCCTTCGCTCTTTACCCTGGAAAAAACGTGAGGAGGGAGCTGCTCGGGACGTTCGGAGTACGAACGGAACAGGTCCCCGATGATCCGTCGGGCCTTCTGTTCCATCCGGATGACCCGGTAGTTGGCGTACATCTCCCGGAGGAGAAACTGCTTCAGCTCCATTTTTTTCCGGGAGAAATCCTCGTCGAAGGAGACGCATTTCATCCGGCATGTCCTCCCCTGTTCGGGAGTCCGTATCCCGTTTTCCGTCAGGAGCCTGAACGACGTCCGTATGAGATTTTGCGTGAGGGAGGAGATCATGAAGGAAATAGCCCTCGAGTGCAGCACGTCCTCGTCATGCACCGGGGTTTTCTCTCTCACGTTTCTCAAGGCCTCTCGCCACAACTCCACCGATTCGAGGGAGGTCGAGGTGAGCATACCGGAACGGATTCCGTCCTCCACGTCGTGGTTGCAGTATGCGATCTCGTCCGCGATATCCGCGACCTGGGCCTCGAGACAGGGGAACCCGGGGTCGCTGAACCCGGGCACCGCGGGGGGGTGGTCGTAGGCGGAACTGTGCTTGCAGATCCCCTCCCGGACTTCGTACGTGAGGTTCAAACCCTCAAACGCGGGATACCGCTTTTCGAGAACGTCGACGACCCGCAGGCTCTGCAGGTTGTGCTCGAACCCCCCCTCCGCTTCCATAAGCCCGTCCATCACACGCTCGCCTGCGTGACCGAAGGGGGTGTGCCCGAGATCGTGGGCCAGCACGATCGCTTCGGTGAGGTCCTCGTTGAGGCGGAGCGCGCGGGAGACCGATCGGGCGATCTGCGAGACCTCGATGGTGTGGGTGAGGCGTGTCCGGTAGTGGTCGCCCTCGTGGTTCACGAAAACCTGGGTCTTGTATTCCAGCCTGCGGAAAGCCGCGGAGTGTATGACCCGGTCCCGGTCCCGCTGGAACGCGGAACGGAAAACGTCCTCCGGCTCCGCGAATCTCCTCCCGCGGGACTGCCCGCTCTTCACGGCGTACGGCGCGAGGAGCGAAGCTTCCTTGCGTTCCAGCCCTTCCCTGTCAAGCATGGGTCTTCACGACGACGCGGTTCTTCCCCATGTTCTTGGCGCTGTAGGCGGCCTCGTCCGCGTAGCCGACCAGCTGGTCCTCCGTCACCGCACCTTCCTCCGCCGTGTAGACCCCGATGCTCACGGTGAGATGCACCTCCCCGGGACCCTGTGGAAGGAAATTGTGGAGGCTGATCTCGGTCTTGATGCGCTCCGCCAGCATCAAGGCCCCCGACGCCGTCGACTCCGGCAGGATGACCGCGAACTCCTCCCCCCCGTACCGCGCGACCACGTCGGTCGCCCGGGCGCATTGTCGCAGGAGGTCCGCGATCTTTTTCAGGGCGAGGTCCCCCGCGAGGTGTCCGAAACGGTCGTTGAACTTCTTGAAATCGTCTACGTCGATGATCAGGAGGGAGACGGTGTGCCTGTACCTACGGGCCCGCTCCAGCTCACGCCGGAGCGTCTGATAAAATTCGCGATGGTTGCACAGCCCGGTCAACCCGTCGGTGATCGACATCTTCCGCATGTTCTCGTGGAGATCGACGACTTCGAGCGCCAGGGAAGCCTCGTTGGCGAGGGTCAGGATCGGGACGATGGTTTCCCGCGAGATCTTGCGTGATTCGGGCAGGCTTCGCACCACGAGGAGAGCGACCGGCATGAACATTTCGCACTGCACGCAGGATTTCCGTTTCTCTTCCCTCGATGCGGGGGGGACGGTCGTCGTGCAATCCTCAAAGTGCTCGATCCAGCAGCGCGGGTTCTTGACGAGGTAGGACGAGCATTCGATATTCCCGCAATTCTTCACATCGGAGCACTGGAGGTTCGACTTCCTGGAGACGGGGAGCAGAAACGCGGGCCCTTCCCCGATCACGTTCCGGTCATCCGGGCCGTGAACCTGCAGGTCGATGCGCTGGAACAGGAGCTGGTTCCCGCTCCAGAACGTCCGGGCCAACAGCGAATTCTCGTTCCACAGCGGGATCCGGGCCACGGAGCGTCCTTCCAGACCGGAATCTTCCGTAAAGACGAGGTACCCGTCGCGGTCTCTCTTTCCCAGGACCGCGCCGTGAAAGCCGAAACCGTCGCGCACCCCCTTGAGCAGGGCTTCGTAAACCTCCTCGGCGAGGAAGGACTGGAGCATCTTCTTGGTGGTTCGATGGTGGGTGATGAGATCCTGGTGCGCATCCGAAAGCTCCTTCAGGCGCAGGTCCTGCATCTGCTGCCGCTCGAGCTGGGTTTCGGCCACCTGCCTCTCGTACCGGTCCAGGCGATCCTTTGCCGCTTCCGCGGCAATAACGGGATCGGTAGTCCCCGCGGGCAGGGCGTCCCCGTGCTTCCGCAGGGCGTCGGAGATCAGGTCCATGGCGTGGTCGGCCGGCTTCATATACTGCAGATAGACCCAGAGGAACCCTAAAGCGAAAACGAGATGCTCGATGACCTCGGCCAGGGAGCGGTTCGAAATCTCGAAAGAGATGAAGAGCAGCACGAGGACGACGGCTAAGATAAGGTCGCTTTTCCGGCCTGGAGCCTTCAGTCTTTGCCGGACCGATATTTTCACTGTTTTCCCGGTCTCCATAATTACTTAGTGAATTTTACGTCAATTCTGCCGAAAAGTTTAGAAAGAGAGGTGCCTATGGAGAAATACAAGCGAAAAAAATACTGGATCGATCTCCGCTCCCAGGGGCCTTTCCTCCTTAAGATCTGTTCCGTTTGGGCGGGGGGTACCCTCCTCCTGTGCGGCCTTCTCCACTACCTCGCGGACGAGGAACTCGGTCGCAGCTTCTACAGCGTCCACCTCAGGCTCCGGAACACCTGGCAGATCCTGTTGCCCGCCGTCCTGCTCAGCGGGGGGATCTCGTTCCTCCTGACGATCGCGGCCACCCTCTTCCTCGCCCTCCGGCAGTCCCACCGTCTCGGGGGTCCGATCTACAAGTTCAAAACCCTATTTTCGAAGCTTACGGCCGGCTCGTTCGCCACCGATTTTCACTTCCGGAACGGGGACATGCTCTACGACCTTGGGGAGTCGTACCGCATCGCGCTTCAGGCGAACCGGGAAAGGATCCTGCACTTGCAGGAACTGACCCGGAAGGCGGAATCATCCGTGCGGGACCTGCATGCGAAGCTCCTCCTCTATCCCCTCTCCCCGGAAGAGAAGAGCCTGCTTGAAGAATCCGCCGAACTGGTCGCCCGTCTCAACGAAGCCTCGTCGTCGTTCGACGCGGGCACGACGTGACCCGCAGGCTCTGGCTGGCCCTCGCGGCTGTCGTCTTCTACGCGGCGGCATACGCCGCTTTCGGGTGGTGGAGGTCGTACGCCCCCGCCTCCAACCCCCACGCCTTCATGAAGGACCCTTCCCGTTGCGGAGAATGCCACCTGGAACCCCGCCCCGCCGCCGGCCGCTCCTACGCGATGATGAACTTCCGGAAGGACATCTACAGCCTTTGCGATTCGTGCCACCCGATGCACGTGTCTCACGCCGTGGACATCGCACCCGGCCAGGGCAGGGGGAAAGATCTGCCCCTGGACCCGGACGGAACCATGACGTGCATCACGTGCCACGCACCGCATTCGTCCCCCTACTCGGATCGTCAGCACACCGGTCGTTCCCTTTCCGAAAAAATCCGCGACACGGCTTTTCCCCGGATCCCCGGGAAGTTCCGCACCTTTTTCCTGCGCATCCCCTCCCTCTCCGGCGAGATCTGCGAGTCCTGCCACGCGCGGCGTGCGCTCGTCGCCGGCAAGAAGAAGGTCACCGCGGTAGACCCGGCGCAGTACGCGGGCGCCGATGCTTGCGGGGGTTGCCACTCCCGCGAGTACCTGCAGTGGAAGAGGACCCCGCACGCCAGGATGCTGCGAAGCCCCCGCAGGGACCCGTCGGCCGTCATCGCGCGCTTCGCGGAATCCCCCCCCTTCCCTTCCTCCGAGATCGCATACGTTCTCGGGAGCCGGAACGTCCAGAGGTTCATCAGCCGCAAGGGGGAGATGCTCGTGGTCAGGACCCCCATCTGGCTGATCCGGGGAAAAAAGTGGAACCTCTCCTATTGGCGGGAGATGGACTGGATGAAATCCTGCGTTGGCTGCCACACCACCGGGTTCAACCCGTTCCTCGGCCAGTACGCGGAGGAAGGCATTTCCTGCGAGGCGTGCCACGGGCCCGGCCGCGCCCATGCCCTCTCCGGAAAAGCGGCGGACATCGTGCATCCGGGAAAGATCCCCGAATCCCGCCGCGCGATGATCTGCGAGTCCTGCCACACGACCGGCCACGACGTAACCGGCGAGTTCCGGTTCCCCGTCGGGTTCGTGCCCGGCGCAGACCTTCGCAGACTCTACGGCGGGCTCACGCCGAAGCCCGGCCAGGACGACGCCTCGTTCAAGGGGGACGGCAGCTATGCCGACCGCCAGGCGCAGTATCTCTTCTGGCGATCGCGGATGCTGATCGTCGAGGGGGAAACCTGCGACCTCTGCAAGAATTTCCGGGTTGCCCAAAAGGAAACGGAGAGCGGCGGACCGCGGAAGATGACCGCGCAGGAGTTCTGCCTGTCCTGCCACGACGGGACGGTTCAGCCCGTTCCCCCTCGCCACGAAGGGATCGTCGCGAAAGGCAGCCATTGCCTCTCCTGCCATGTCCAGGAACGTACCTCCGGGGGGGAAATCTCGATCCACGACCACAAGTACATCCCCCGGGAGGCGCTCCCAAAAAATGACTTTATTCCCGCGGCCGATTTCCGTAGCATCTGTTTTAGATGCCATCCCGTCTCCCTGAAAGGAGCGTAGGCCGAGATGATTCGCGCGATCGCACTCCTGTCGTGCCTGGTTGCCTTTTTGACATGCGCCGTACCGTCCGCACACGCGCTGTGCGTCGAGGTCGGGAAGCCCGTTCCGGACGTCTCGCTGCCGAACATCGAAGGCGAGGTGGTGTCGCTGTCCGGTTTCCGCGGCAAGATCGTCCTCCTCTCCTTCTGGGCCTCGTGGTGCCCGCGGTGCGAGGAGGAGCTGACGTTCCTCCAGGGGGTCTACAAAACCAGCCCCGACATCGTGGTTTTGGCCATCAACCAGGAAAGCCAGAACATCTCGAAGGCCCACATCGACCGCATCAGGAAGACCCTCCGGGACTGGAAGATCGACTTCCCGGTCCTTGTCGACAAGAGCCTGGACGCCTGGAACACCTTCTGCATCAACGCCCTTCCGACCAGCATCATCATCGACAAGAAGGGGGTGGTGCGCTTCGCGGAGGCGAACTACTACTGGGCGTCCCAGGACAAGTTCGCGGAAGTGATCCAGAACATTCGTCTCGGCAAGTGACGACGATGCGGCGGCTGGCCATAGCAGCCTCCCCGGTTATCCTCGCTGGGTTGTTCCTCATGGTCGCCGCGTCGACGACGACGGGGACCGCGTTCGGCGCGGATATGACGGCGCTGCGCTCCCTCGTCGGCCCCGGCGAGCCGGCCCCCCCCTTCACGCTGGAAGATCTCGACGGGAAAACCGCTGCCTTCCGGGCGGGGAACGGGAAACCTTCCCTGATCGTGTTCTGGACCGTCTTCTGCCCGCTCTGCCGGGAGCTGACTCCCGCCGTCAACGAAATCGCCCGCCGTCACCGCGCCACGATACGCTTCGCAAGCATCAACCTCGACGGCAAGCGCTTCACCAACGCGGTCCATTCCTTCGTCAAGGAGAACGGGATCACCTACCCGGTACTCCTGGACAGCCTCCGGGGCGACTTCTTCATCGCTTCCGACGCGTACGGAGTGGAAAAGACGCCAACCGCCGTGCTGGTGGACGCTTCGGGAAAGGTGCATTCGGCCTATGCCGCCGAGCGCATGAAAGAGATGGTCCGCAAGTTCGACGAGATCGTGACTCCGCTAATAAAGGCCAAGACCGTAAAGAAATAGCCTGCGCCCCGTCAGCCATCCCGCCCCGAACCACCCGCGGTACGCGGTCATGGCGCCCTTCCACCCCGCGTTGGTTCCCGGGGCCAACAGGCACGGGATCCAGAGCAGAAGGCACAGGAGAACGATCGCACCGGAAAAAAGCCTCCCGCTCCTCTTTACGTCCGGCTGGCCCCTTAAAAACCCCTCCGCGGAGAAAAGCAGGTGCATCGTGAAGAGGAAGGAAGCCCCCGCAAGGTAGGCGTTCGGCACCCAGGGGGAGGCCGTCCGGAGGAGACTGGCCGCGCACGCCGCCGCAAGGCTGTACAGGGGGAATATATAGGGGGCGAGGTCGATCATCACGTTCGTCCGGTCGATCACGACTTTACCGCCGTCACGCGACGTGATCTGGAAAGCGTGGACCTTCCTGAAGAAGATCTTGGCGACGACCAGGTGTGCGAATTCATGGGCCCAGAGATGCATCCGCTCCGGCTTGCGCAGGAAGACATGCAGAAGGATGTAAAGGACCGCACCCCCGAGGAGGATCCATCCCTCTTCCCCGGAAGACAACACGGGAAACTGGCCCGGTAAATCATAGAGCAGGATGCAATCCGCGATCAGGATCGGTATCCCCGCAAGAGTAAAGAGAAAAAACCTCACCGGGTACCCTCTCCGGATTCATGGTGACCGCACGGCAAATCCAAAATAAAATGGCGCTTTATTTTTATCACCAAAATATTTACATTTTCATAACGGTATGCTATTTTCCTGCAATGTGAGTTTCGTCGTTGGCAAGTATCGAAACCCGACGGAGTCCCTTTTTTGGAGACCATGTCCAGCATCCTCAAAACGCGCGACCTTGCGGTTCTTCTCGACATGAGCCCCGACGCCGTGAACGACCTTGCCCGGAGAGGCATCATCAAAGGGTACAAGAGCGGCAACCAGTGGCGGTTCCGTCGTAAGGACGTCGAGAGGTTCCTGGGCAAGGAGCAGAAAAAGATGGCGCCCCCGGGGTGACTCGAACACCCGGCAAACGGTTTAGGAAACCGCTGCTCTATCCGCCTGAGCTACGGGGGCACGATCTTTAAGCGGTCTTCCCCGCTCCCCTAATCGTCGAATTTCAGCAGGGAAAACACCTTCTGGCCTTTCAGTTTGCTCCGTCCGTTGAGCGCGGTCAACTCCGCCAGAAAACAGCACTCCACGATCCTGGCCCCGAGACCGGTCAACATCTCCAAAACCGCGGCCATGGTACCCCCGGTGGCGAGCACGTCGTCGGCCACGATCACCCGCATCCCCGGCTTTATCGAGTCTTCGTGAATCTCGAGCTGGTCCTTGCCGTATTCCAGGTCGTAGGACACGGAAACCGTCTTGTGCGGCAGCTTCCCCTTTTTCCGCACCAGGAGGACGCCCGTCCCGAGTTTGTAGGCCATGGCTGCGCCCATGACGAACCCGCGCGCCTCGATCCCGACCACCGCCTCGATCCCCTCGTTGAAGTGCCGGTGGGCCATGAGGTCGATGGCCCGCTGAAAGGAGGACGGGTCCGAAAGCAGGGTCGTGATGTCCTTGAACTGTATCCCCTTTTTGGGGAAGTCCGGTACGTTCCGGATCCGCCTCTTCAGGTTCCTCATTGTTGCTCGACCGTCCTTGGCAGATATTTCGCGGGGTCCACCGACCGGCCCCCGACCCGGATCTCGAAATGCAGATGGGAGGTTGTGGCGTTACCGGTCCTTCCCACGGTGCCGATCACCGTTCCCGGCGATACGACATCGCCCGATTTTACACAAATTTCCCTTAAATGTCCGTAAAGGGTTGAGATCCCCTCCCCGTGATCGAGCACGGCTGCGTTCCCGTACCCGCGCAACGAATCGCCTGCGTACACGACGGTCCCCTCCCCGGCGGCGAGGACATCCGTTCCTTCCGGCGCAAAAATGTCGAGACCGCCATGGTGCCTGCCGCCCCTGCCGCCGAAGCCGGACGCCACCTTTCCGGCCACGGGCCATCGAAGGTCACGGAATGCCGGCTCGCCGGTTTCCAACCGGGGACGGATCCCCGTTCTTCCGGCGCACCCGATCAAAAAAGCCGCAATCGCGAAGGCCGAAAAGGCCCGGGGGATTAGTCGTGAAACCCGCATTGCCCGATCAGGGGGACGAACCGGCAGGCCCCGAGGAGATCCTTCCGCTGCTTCCCTCCCTCTTTTCGCACCCGGAGGAGGTCCTGCTCCCACCGTGCCCCGACGGGGATCACCATGATGCCTCCTTCGGCGAGCTGCTCGAAAAGCGGCGCCGGCACATCCGGCGACGCCGCGGTCACGATGATGCGATCGAAGGGGGCTTCCTCCGGGACTCCCATCGTCCCGTCGCCGACACGGAACCGGACGTTTTCCAGCTCCAGTTCCGGCAGGATCTTCCCGGCTCCCTTCAGGAGCGAAGCGATCCGCTCGACAGTTACCACTTCCCGCGCCAGCCTGCACAGTATCGCCGTCTGGTACCCTGAGCCGGTCCCGATTTCCAGGACTTTTTCCGTGCCGGACAGGCGAAGCGCCTCAGTCATCTCCGCTACGATGTACGGCTGGGAAATCGTCTGCCCTTCCCCGATCGGGAGAGGGCCATCCTCATAGGAACGGGAGGCAAGGGACGCGGGTATGAACCGGTGCCTCGGGATTTCCTCCATGGCGGCCAACAGCCGTTCGTCCCGGATGCCACGGGCCCGGAGCTGCTCCGCGACCATCTTGCGCCGAACGGATCTGTATTGATCCTTCACCATTTCCAGCGGCGGAGGACGCTCATGGAGCCGTAGCTGGTCAGGTCCATGTGGATCGGCGTCACCGAGATGCAGTTCTGCTCGATCGCCTCGAGGTCGGACCCCGGGATGTCCTCACGGGACAGGTTGTCTCCCCCGATCCAGTAGTACTTTCTTCCGCGGGGATCCCTCTTCTCGACGATGGAATCCCCGTAGATCCTCTTCCCCTGCCGTGTGATCCGCACCTCCCGTACCTCCTCCAGGGGGATGTTGGGGAGGTTGACGTTCAGGAGCGTATCTTTAGGAAGGCCTTCCCGGAGGACCTTGCGGGCGACGCGAAGGGAGAACATCGCGGCCGCGTCGAACCGGAAATGATTCCGGGACGCGAGGGAGACCGCGATCGACGGGATCCCGAGAAGCGTCCCCTCCATCGCCGCGGATACCGTTCCCGAATAGGTGATGTCGTCCCCGAGGTTCGCCCCCTTGTTGATGCCGGAGGCGACGAGCGCGACCTTCTTCCCCCTCAGGATTCCGTTCACGGCGATGTTGACGCAGTCGGTCGGCGTCCCGTCGATGGAATAGAGACGGTTTCCCATTTTTTCGATCCGGAGCGGGTGAGCAAGGGTGAGAGCGTGACTGGCCGCGCTTCGCTCGCGGTCCGGGGCCACGACATAGACCGTCCCCAGTTCCCGGAGCGCATCGGCAAGCGCA
>CAYILU010000003.1:0-23430 GCA_964364235.1 uncultured bacterium
AGGATCGTGTAGACCCAGGTTGCCGTCACCAGGCCGGCCGCCACCCAGGCCACGGCCCTCAAGTACCCGACCCTCCTGCGCCGCGCAAGCTCTTCCCGCATCGCCTGCCCGGGCTCCTCGCCACGGTCCTCCGTGGCGGAAATCTCCACGAGCCCGCGGTCGAAAAGGGACCACAGCCCCTTGACCCCCTCGAACCAGGTGATGCAGGCCTTGCGGAAGATCCTCTGCGGCTCCGGCGAAAACTCGATCGCCTTCCAGATCCTCCGCTCCTCTTGCGACAGGGCGGCCAGGTCGACCTTCTCGCCCCGTTTGCGAACCACCCGGAAATCTCCCGGCGGGAGCTTCTCCCGGTAGATCGGGTACTCGTCGAGATACTGCATCCCCTCCATCATCAGGACGTCCGCGCGGACGGGGGTCGTCATCCAGGACGGCGCGTGCACCGCGAACCCCTCGAACCTGTACTCCCCTTCCTTGAGCTTCAGGATTTCGAACAGGCTCTCCTTGATCTGCAGGGAGAGGTAACGCGCAAGGGCCTCCCCCGAGATCATCCCCTTCTCCACGAGGGCCTCGCCGAGCTTCTTCCCGCCCCGCTCCCGGCTCGCCAGGATCCTTGCGAGCTGCTCCCGCGTGATCAGCCCGGCGTCCACCAGCATGGCCCCTAACATCCCGGAGGGGTCGCGCCGGTCCGGCTGCACGTCCACGATCAGCCCGTCCGAGAAGAGGAACACCGCCTCCCGCTCCGTATCCCCGATCCGGAGCGAACCGCTCTTCCTCTGGCTGGCGATCAGCTGGAAGATGTCCGGGATGCTGAAGTCGGTGATTTTCCCCTGCATGCCCTTACGCCCGCTCCCCCGCGATGTTGTGGCTCCGCTGCAGCATGGAGAAGGAGCGCACCCCCCAATACGCTCCCCAAACCCAAAGCACGCCCGCGAGGGCCATCGACAACATCATGACGTCGGACTGAAGCTCGGACACCAGCGGGGCGCCCAACCGCTCCCCCCCCACGGACGAGGATACGCCCGCCAGGGCGATCGAGAGGACGATTCCGAATACGAGCGGCCGGATCTCCTTCCCGGACCACAGCGCCCCCAGTCCGGGCACGAACAGGGAAGTCCCTTTCACGTACAGGCGGTGCATCACGATCCCCTGGACCCTCCGGTCCCTTTCATCGCCCGCCCGGATCCCTCCTCCGATCTTCACGCGGCAAGGGGCGCAGATGTCTTCCGCCTCCCTGCTGCGCACGACGAGCGCACGGCTCCCGCACGCAAGGCAGGTGCCGTGGATCCAGAGCTTTCTCGATACCAGTTTCCAGGCCCCCGACGACAGCCAGACGACGGCCAGGAACAGGAGCGCTCCCCGGCCCGAGAGGGGGCGGAAAAACACCCCGAAAAAATCGCTCTCCCCCGCGTCACGGATCCACGCGCCCCGGAACCGGAAGATCGCCTTCCAGATCTCCCCGAAGGGCAGCGCGGACGCCATCCATTCCCCCTGATCCATGTCGGCGGGGCGAAACATGTACGGGGACAGCTCGCGAACGCGTTTCCAGGCTTCCGGCTGGATGCTCCTTGCCCGCTCCAGGTTGAAAACCATGAGGTACGCCTGGTACGAGTTCCAGAGGGCGGGGGCGTCCCCGGGCCGCTTCGAGAGGGCCGCCTCGAAGTCGGAGAGGGCCTCGTCGATCCTGCCCTGCTGGGCTCGCGTGATCCCCCGGTTGTTCAGGACTTCGGGGAGTTCCCTCCCCTCCTCCATGAGCGCGCTCCACATCCGCTCCGAGGCCCCGGCGTTTCCCACCTGCATTTCCGATCGGGCCTTCTCGAACCGGACCATCCACGAAAGCGTCCTCGTGGAAAGCGGGACCTGGATGCCCGCCGTCCCTTTCGGCCGCACGACGGCAAGGTTCCCCTCCCCCCCCAGCCATCCCCCGCTGTCCGCGTCGCCGCTGAACGGCTTGAGGGAGTGGAGGATACCCCCCCCCAGAAGCAGGCCTGCAAGAACCAGGATCCCCGTGGTCATGATGACCAGCTCCCCCTTCCTGAGGTACCCCGCCGAAATCATGAACCAGGTGCAGGCCACGACCGCCAGCCCGAAACCGGCCAGGAGGGGGAGGAGAAAGACCAGGACGACCAGAAGGGGCACCAGGTACTCCCGGAAAGGAATCTTGAGGAACCGCAGCACGTCCCCTTCCAGCGACGGGCGCGCCCGCAGGAAGAGGGACAGCGAGGCCCAGATGACGAACCAGCTCCCCGCCGCCGAGAGGAACGAGATCAGCCAGACCGCGTAGCCGATCTGCGCCGGCCCGAACCGGTGCAGCGAACCCGTCAGCCCTTCCAGGTCCTGCGACAGGTCCTCAAGGCTTAAAGCGAGGATGTCCTCCTTGACGAGCCACGCCCACATCGGGACGGAAAAGGGGGAAACCCCCCTCACCGCACGCAGAACGGGAGTCGCCTCGCGTTTCCACCCTTCGCGGACGGCCCGCTCGAAAAGAAGATCGGGGATGGTGTTGATGGAGAGGATCCCCAGGGCGTGCATCCGGATACGGAGGGTCCGTACCTCCTTGTCCAGCGCCGCGCCTTTCCCCGGGCCGGCGACGGCCACCACCCGTTCCGCCTGGGTCCGGACGGTCTCCGGGTAGCCGGGGAAGAGATCCTTCGCGGAAACCGCGGGCGGACAGCCCAACGGGGCCAGCAGGAGAACGGCGAGGGCCGTGGCGGCGACAACGCCGCGGCGACAATTGGGAATCCGGCGCATCATCAACCTTATATGTTATCATTAGTCGACGAAAAAACAGCCATGGACGATTTCCGTAAACTTGTCGATATAATGGTCCGGCTGCGCGCGGAAGGAGGGTGCGAGTGGGACCGCGCCCAGACGCACGCATCCCTGCGCCAGTACCTCCTCGAGGAGACCCACGAAGTCCTCGACGCGATCACCAGGAAGGACCCCGGGCATCTCTGCGAGGAGCTCGGCGACCTGCTGATCCAGATCCTGTTCCACGCCCGGATCGCCCAGGAGAACGGGCAGTTCGATATTTCCGACGTGATCTCGACGATCTCGGAGAAAATGATCCGGAGGCACCCGCACGTTTTCTCGGACGCGACCGCGGACTCCCCGGAAGCGGTCTCCCTCCAGTGGGACCACATCAAGAAAACCGTCGAAAACCGGAATCACGCCTCGCTGATCGGGGGAGTCCCCCGGAACTTCCCCTCCCTCCTTCGCGCGGCCAAGCTCACCAGGAAGGCGGCACGGGTCGGTTTCGACTGGGAGAACACGGAGCAGGTTCTCGCGAAAATCGAGGAGGAAATGGGGGAGCTTTTGGAGGCCCTCCCGCGGCGACGCCCCGAGGAACTGGAGCATGAACTGGGCGACGTCCTCTTCTCGCTGGTGAACCTCGCCCGATTCCTCAACGTAAACCCCGAGGTCGCCATGATGGCCGCCAACGAGCGGTTCGTGCGGCGCTTTCAGGAGATGGAAAAAATCGCAGCGGAAACAGGAAGTTCCATCGAAAATTCGGATCTTGCCACGCTGGACCGGTTCTGGGAGATGGCGAAAAAATCCACGACGTGATCGTCCGCCCTTTCTCCACACCTCATGTGGAAAGTTGGTTTTTTCTTTGACATATCAAGCCCCTCCGTATACCATGTTATTTTCACGATTATAACTCGATGGTTGCGCAGGGAGGATCCCGTTGTCCAAGTCAAAGTCCGCGGTAAAACGTCACAAGCAGAGCCTCAAGCGAAAGACCAGGAACCGCCATATCCGCTCCACGGTGAAAACCGTCGTCAAGGAAGTCCGCACCGCGTTGTCCGGGAGCGACGCACCAAAGACCGGGGAAATCCTCAAGGAGGCGTCCTCGGTCATCGCCCGCGCCGGATCCAAGGGGGTGCTTCACAAGAAGACCGTCGCCCGGAAAGTGTCGCGCCTGTCGAAGGCCGTTCACAAGGCGGCCGCCGGAAAGTAACTCCCACACTACCCAAGAAGCTTCAACAGCTGGATCTCGAACAACTGCTCGGGGGAGAGCCCGCTCTCCCCTTTCATCCCCCTGTCGATCCGGGAAAGGACGGCGAGGATCTCCCCTCCTCTTTCCGGGGATAGCGTCGTCGCCCTGGCGACCAGGCGCTTCCGTACAGACCAGGCGATCGCTCCCACCAGCCCGTGGTAGTCGGCGGTCTCCGCGCCGGCGGCGAATTTCCGGAGCATCGAAAGACACCCTTTCATGTCCCGGTCCTCCAGTTTCCTGGCGAGGACGAAGGGGTCCACCGCCCCCCCCGCCACGCAAACTTCCCTGACCTCCTCCTCGCCGATCTCCGTGCGATCACCCGCAAAGGAGAGTAGCTTCCCGATTTCCTCCTTCAGGCGGGAGTAATCCAACCCGACCCAGCGGACGAGAAATTCCGCCGCGACCGAAGGGAACTCCTTCCCTGCCCCCCGGACGGTCGCAACGGCGAACCCCGCCAGGGCGGAGACCACCAGCTCCTCCTTCGGTGCCATGGCTTTCACGCCGGCCACGGCCGAGTACGCCCGGGCGACGTTCCGTTCCGTGCAGGGGAGAACGAGGACCACGGACGGGTCGGGGGCGCACAGGTACGCAAGGATCGCCTCGCGGGGCGCCTTTTTCACCTCCGCGAGATCCGGCAGGACGAAGACCCGGAAACGGAAAAAGAAAGAAGGGGTCCGAAAGAAGGCTTCGGGGGATTCCCGCTCCAGGTCCGCGGGGGTCCAGCGGACGAGCTCCGCGGTCGCCCCTTCATCCAGGAACCGTCCCGTCCAGAGCTCCGCGACGAGATCCGCCAGGCCCGCGCCGTCGCCGGAAAGCAGGTAGGCGGGCGCCGGCCGACCTGAAAACCAGGGCCGGAACAGCGGCGGGACGGGAGACGATTTCACAGGAGGACCCGCACCGTCTGCCCGATCCTCCGGGCCATCCGCCGGCACACTTCCTCGACCGCCGCGCGGCGGTTCGACTCCGTGTATTGGAAATCCGAGCCCGCGAAATAGGACGCCGACTCGCTCATCCTTTCCTCCTTCCAGAGGAGGCGGCCCTTCGTGATTTCCTGGACGCGGATGTCGACGGACAGGGTCAGCCGGTGCTCGAGCGCATAACCGCCGGACCCGTGCGAGGACACATCCTCCCGGATCTCCCGGATCTTCCCCTCGATCAGGTAATCCGCTCCCATGCGTCCGAAGGCGCCGCGGAAGCCGACGCGCCGCAACTCCTCCCGCAGACGGCCGGCGAGGAATGCCCCCGCGTCGGGGACGACGGAGGCGTTGGCGAACGGTCGAAGGTCCAGCCGAAGCGCGGGATCCGCGAACCGGGAGCCGGGCTCCGACTTGAGCCGGTAGCCGCAGGCATGCAAGGAGAGAAGGAGCGATAACAGGATCCCGGCCACCAGGATGGCGCGGGGTTTCACGCCCGTGCGGCCGGCGGCGGCCATCCTACGCCACCACGATGTTGACGAGCTTCTTCGGGACATACACCAGTTTCTTCAACGTCTTCCCGTCCGTGTATTCCCTGACGCGCGGGTCGCCGAGCACTTTCTCCCGGATCTCCGCCTCGGTCGCCCCGGCGTCCGTCGTGATCCTCGCCCGCAGCTTCCCGTTGATCTGCACGACGACGAGGATCTCCTCCGCCCTGGCCGCCTCGAAATCGGCAACCGGCCAGGATTCCCGGCAAACCAGCCCCGCGTTGCCGATCTTCTCCCATAGCTCCTCGGAGAGGTGCGGGGCGAAGGGGGAAAGCATAAGCAGGAGGATCGTCACCGCCTCGCGAAGGACCGGCGCCGTATCCGGAGAGTCCCAGGCCGCGTCCTCGACCAGGTAGAGGAAATTCACCATCTCCATGATTGCCGAGATGGCCGTGTTGAAGTGATACCGCTCCTCGACGTCGCCCGTCACCTTCTTCAGGGTCCGGTGGGTGACCTGGCGGATCCGCCTGCAACCTTCTCCGGGATCGCCCCGCAAGGACCCGGCGGCCCGGATCGATTTTTCCCTCTGCGCGACCAGCCGGTAGACCCTCCCCAGGAACCGGAAGCCCCCCTCCACCCCCTGCTCGCTCCAGTCGAGGTCCTTTTCCGGCGGAGCCGCGAAGAGCGAGAAGAGCCGCGCGGTGTCGGCCCCGTACCTCTCGACGAGGGCGGAGGGCTCAACGACGTTGCGCTTGGACTTCGACATCTTCATCGAGCGCCCCACAAGGACCTTCTCTCCGCATTGCCGGCAGTTCCCCCCGGGGTCGACCTCCTCGGGGTAGCGCCAGCCGTGCTTGGGGCACTCGAGCGTCGCCATGCACACCATTCCCTGCGAGAGGAGGCGCTTGAACGGCTCGTTCCCCGGCGCAAGCCCCCGGTCGCGCAGGTATTTATGGAAGAACCGGGCGTAAATCAGGTGCATGCATGCGTGCTCGACGCCCCCGACGTATTGGTCCACGGGCATCCAGGCCCGCATCTTCCCCGGGTCCAGCGGCTCCCGGTCGTTCTTCGGGTCGATGTACCGGAGGAAATACCAGCTCGACTCGAAGAAGGTGTCGAAGGTGTCGGTCTCCCTGCGGGCGGGGCCTTTGCAGGAAGGACAGGCGACCCTCACCCACTCTTCCACGGCCACCAGGGGATTCCCCCTCTCCCGCGTGTAGGGGATGTTCTCGGGGAGGACCACCGGGAGTTCGTTCCCGGGGACGGGGACGATGCCGCACTTCGCGCAGTGGATGACGGGGATCGGGCACCCCCAGTACCGCTGGCGGCTCACCCCCCAGTCGCGCAACCGGTACTGCACCTTCCCGCGGCCGATTCCCCGTTCCTCGAAATGCCTGGTGATCTCGCGCTTCCCCTCTTCGTTGCCGCGCCCCGTGAACGGGCCGGAATTCGCCATACGTCCCGGCCCCTCGTAGGCGGCGCCCATCGTCTCCGCGCTGAGCTCCTCCCCCTCGGGCCGGACGACGACCACGATCGGCAAGCCGTACTTCTTCGCGAATTCGAAATCCCGCTGGTCGTGTGCGGGGACGGCCATCACCGCCCCAGTCCCGTACTCGTAGAGGACGAAGTTGGCGGCGAAGATCGGAATCATATTCCCCGTCACGGGATTGAGGCAATAGCCCCCCGTCTCGATCCCCTCCTTCTCCAGTTCGTCGCTCGACCGGACGATCCTGTCCTGGCCCGCCACCCGGTCGACGAAAGCGCGTACCTCTTTTTCACGGCCGGCCTTCCGTGCGAACTCCATCACCAGGGGGTGCTCCGGGGCCATGCTCATGAAGGTGGCGCCGTATATCGTATCCGGGCGGGTCGTGAAGACCGTGATCTTCCCCTCCCCGTCGGCCAGGGGGAAGTCGATCTCCGCCCCCTCGCTGCGCCCGATCCAGTTCCGCTGCATCTCCAGGATGTTTTCGGGCCACCCGCCGCGCAGCTCCTCGTGGCCGGAAAGCAGCTCGTCCGCGTATTTCGTGATCCCTAAGAACCACTGGTCCAGTTCGCGCTGGGTGACGCGCGCCTGGTCGTGGATGAAGCACGTCCCGTCCCGGTTGACCTGCTCGTTGGCGAGGACGGTCTGGCACTCGTCGCACCAGTTGAGCAGCGCCCGCTTGCGGTAGGCGAGGCCGTCCTGCATCATCCAGAGGAAGAAAAGCTGCTCCCAGCGGTAATACTCCGGGGAGCAGGTGGCGAACTCCCTCTCCCAGTCGTAGGAGATCCCGAGCTCCTTGAGCTGAAGCCGCATGAAGTCGATGTTCTCATAGGTCCAATTCGCGGGATGCGTCCCGTGCCGGTGGGCCGCGTTCTCCGCGGGAAGTCCGAAGGCGTCCCACCCGATCGGGTGCAGCACCTGGTAGCCCCTCATCCGCTTGAACCGCGCGATCAGGTCCCCGATCGTGTACACCCGCACGTGCCCCATGTGGATGCGCCCCGACGGGTACGGAAACATTTCCAGGCAGTAGAATTTCGGAGCGGCGATCTCGTCCCGGCAGCGGAACACCCCGGCCGCGTCCCAGCGCTTCTGCCACTTGGCCTCGATACCCTGCGGTTCGTATTTCATCGTTACCCCTTCTTTTTCAGGGATAGTACCGATATTTTATCGAGTATCCCATTAACGAAGGCGCCGGACTCCTCCGAGCCGTAGCGCTTCGCCAGGTCCACCGCCTCGTTGATCGCCACCGCGAACGGCACGTCGGAGGAGCGGCAGATCTCGTAGGCGCCCAGGCGCAGGATGTTCCGGTCCACCAGCGCCATGCGCTCCAGCCGCCAGTTCTCGGCCGCCTTCCGGATGAGGCCGTCCACCTCCACCAGGTGCTCCCAAACTCCGCGCACGGTCGCGTTGTAGTACTCCTCGTCGGAAGGGGGCGACGAACTCAACGCAAAAAGGGGGATGGCCTCATCAGGGCCAACCCCCAGGACATCCATCATGAACAGCGTTTGAAAGACCTTTTCCCTCGATTCCCGCCTCACCGCGCCTTCGCTTTCACCCTCCTACATCTGGCGCAGGAGCTTCGCCATCTCGATCGCCGACAGGGCGGCCTCGAACCCCTTGTTCCCCGACTTGGTCCCGGCCCGCTCGATCGCCTGCTCGACGGTGTCCGTCGTGAGCACCCCGAAGGCGACGGGAACGCCCGAGTCGAGCGTCACCTGGGCGATTCCCTTGGTGACCTCGGCGCATAGGTAGTCGAAGTGGGGGGTGCCTCCGCGGATCAGCGCGCCCAGGGCGACGACCGCGTCCACCTTACCCTTCGCGGCCTTGCGCACCCCCAGCGGCAGTTCGAAGGAGCCGGGGACCTTCACCACGGACACGTCCTTCTCATCGACCCCGTGCCGCTTCAGGGCGTCCAGCGCCCCTTCCGTCAGCCGATCGGTGATGAAACTGTTGAACCGCGACACCACGATCGCGACTTTCAGCCCCTGCCCCTGCAGGTCCCCCTCGATCATCCGCACCATCGTTTCGCCCCCTCACTCGACGTTCAGGATATGTCCGAGCTTTTTCTTCTTCGTCTTGAGGTACTTCACGTTGTCCGCGTTGGGAACGATCTCGATCGAAACCCGCTCGACCACACGGAGCCCGTAGCCTTCCAGGCCGACGATCTTCTTCGGGTTGTTCGTCAGGAGGCGGATCTCCCGGACGCCGAGGTCGACCAGGATCTGCGCTCCCACGCCGTAGTCCCGCAGGTCCGGCTTGAACCCGAGCCTCTCGTTCGCCTCGACCGTGTCGAACCCCTTGTCCTGCAGGTTGTAGGCGCGGATCTTGTTCTCCAGCCCGATCCCCCGCCCCTCCTGCCGCATGTACAGGAGAACGCCCGCTCCTTCCGCCTCGATCATCCGCAGCGCGTTGTGGATCTGCTCGCCGCAGTCGCACCGGAGCGACCCGAACACGTCTCCGGTGAGGCATTCCGAATGGACGCGCACGAGCATGGGGACGTCCGGCCGGACCTTTCCCTTGATCAGCGCCACGTGCGTGTCGCTGTTGATCTCGTTCCGGTAAGCGATGGCGGTGAACTCCCCCCCCTCCCGGACGGGCATCCGGGTCTCAGCCACGCGCGTGACCAGGCGCTCCCGCGTCATCCGGTATTCGATCAGGTCCTTGATCGAGACGATCTTGAGCCCGTGCTCCGCCGCGAAAACCTTCAGGTCGGGCAACCGGGCCATCGTCCCGTCTTCCTTCATGACCTCGCAGATCACGCCGGCGGGAGCGCACCCCGCGAGCCGGGACAGGTCGACGGAGCCCTCCGTCTGCCCGGTGCGCACGAGGACTCCCCCCTTTTTCGCGACGATCGGGAACACGTGCCCGGGGCGCACGAGATCGTCGGGCCGCGCGTCCTCGGCGATGGCGGTGCGGATGGTCGTCGCCCGGTCGTAGGCCGAAATTCCTGTGGTCACCCCCCTGCGCGCCTCGATGGAAATGGTGAACGCGGTACCCAACGGCGAGGAGTTGTCGTGGACCATCGGGGGAAGCTGCAGCTGGCGGGCCCGCTCCTCCGTGAGGCTAAGACAGATGAGCCCCCTGCCGTACCGGGCCATGAAGTTGATCGCGTCGGGGCTGACGTGCTCGGCCGCGAGCGTGAGATCCCCTTCATTCTCGCGGTCCTCGTCGTCGACGAGGATGACCATCTTCCCCGACCGGATATCCTCGAGAGCTTCCTCGATCCTTGCGAGCGTCATCTTGATGCGGCCTTTCACGCGAAGCCGTGTTTTTTGAGGAAGTCCCTGGAGACGCCGGGATCCTTCCGCTCCAGAAACCGGAGGACGTACTTGCCGACGATGTCCGTCTCCACGTTGACCATGTCCCCGGGCCGGGCACCGCCGAGCGTGGTCCGTTCCAGGGTGAACGGGATCAGGGCCACCTCGAATCCATCCGGATGTACCGCGCTGACCGTGAGACTCACGCCATCCACGGCCACCGCCCCCTTGAAAACCAGGTGTTTCATTATAGATGGATCGGTTCCTATATGGAATACCCGGGAATCCCCCGCGTGCCGGATTTCCCGAACCTTTCCGGTGCCGTCCACATGGCCGTACACCAGGTGCCCGTCGAGCCGCCCCGAAACCGCCATCGCCCGCTCCAGGTTGACCCGGGAGCCCGGCTTCAAGGATCGAAACGTGGTGCGTGCAAGCGTCTCCGCGGAAACATCCGCGAAAAACCGCCCCGCCCCTTTCGAAGTCACGGTCAGGCAGGCGCCCGAAACCGATATCGAGTCCCCCGCCCGGATCTCCTCCAAAGGCAAACCGGTGGACACCCCCAGAACGGCGTCCGTTCCCTTCTGCGCGAAGGAGACCACCTTTCCGACTTCCTCCACGATCCCGGTGAACATCTACCCTCCCATCGCCGGCCCCCCCTTCGGCTGCGCCGCCTCGGAGGGGGACTCCGTTCGTGGCTCGCCGTGCGGTGGACCTGCACGGCTGCGCTTTACCTCACTGCGCCCCCCTCCTGCGGCGGCTCCGCCGTGACCATCAGGTCGGCGCCGATGCGGCGGACCCCCGTTATATCCAGTTTCCGCCCCCCCGCCACGGTGCGCGCGCAATACCCCGCAATCGCGCGGACCCCTTCCCCGAGCAGCAACGGGGCGACGAAGAACACGAACCGGTCCACGGCGGCGGCGGCCACCAGCCACCCCGCGGTTCTCCCACCCCCCTCCACCAGCAGGGAGGTCACCCCTTCCTTCCCCAGGGCCCGCAGGAAAACGTCGGCGGGTATGCGCCCGGCCCGGGCGGGAAGCCTGAGCACTTTCGCCCCGCGGGAGACCGCGCGGCGCACGTCGCGCTCCGGAACGCCCCGCGGGCACGCGATGAGGACCTCCCCGCGCCCGCCCCGGAAGACCCGGCGGCCCGGGACGTCCGACAACCGGGATGTGAGGATAACACGGACGGGGTCCTTCCCCCCCGGTGTGCGTGACGTCAATCGGGGGTCGTCCCGACGGAAGGTCTCGCCGCCGACCAGGACGGCGTCCGCCGCGGACCTCATCCGGTGCACCATCGCGCGGGATTTCTCGCAGCTGATCCAGCGGGAATCCCCGGTGGCCGAGGCGATCTGCCCGTCCAGCGTCACCGCCAGTTTCAGCGTGACGTACGGCTTACCGGAGACGATCCATTTGCGGTAGGGGCGGTTCAACGCGCGGGCCTCTTCCCCGAGGGGCCCCTCGGCGACCGTCAGCCCCGCCTTCCGGAGCGCCGAGAGCCCTTTTCCCTCCACGAGGGGATTCGGGTCCTTCATCGCCGCCGCAACCCGTCGCACCCCGGCGGACAGGATCGCCTCCGTGCAGGGGCCCGTCCGCCCGGTGTGGCAGCACGGCTCCAGGGTCACGTAAAGATCCGCCCCCCTCGCGGCATCCCCGGCGTCGCGGATGGCCTCCACCTCCGCGTGCGGCATCCCCGCGGCCCGGTGGTAGCCGCGACCGACGACCTTGCCGGCCCGGACCAGCACGGCCCCGACCGCGGGGTTCGGCGAGGTGCGGCCGATCCCCTTCCGTGCCAGCCGGAGAGCCATCCGCATGAACTCTGTCGAGGGAAAGAGCATGACCGCGGCGGTCGCTACTGCTTCGGGGGACGGTCGATTGGCTCGGTGATGAGCGTCTTGATCTCCTCCACGAACTGGCTCAAGTCCTTGAACTGCCGGTAGACGGAGGCGAAGCGGACGTATGCCACGTCGTCAAGCTTCAGAAGCTCGGCCATGACGCGCCCCCCGATCTCCACCGAGGAGATCTCCTTCTCTCCGGTCGCCTGGAACTCCCCCTCCAGGGTGTCCACGACCTTCTGGACGGTTGCGTAACTGATGGGCCTCTTCTCGCACGCCTTGAGGATCCCGGTGAGGATTTTCTGGCGGTCGAACGGCTCCCGCCTGCCGTCCCGCTTGACGACAAGGGGGAGCTCCTCTTCGATCCGCTCGTAGGTGGTGAACCGCTTGCGGCAGGAAAGGCACTCGCGCCGCCTCCGGATCATGTCCCCTTCCTTGCCCGCGCGTGAGTCGACCACCTTGTTGTCGACGTGTCCGCACCGCGGGCACTTCAAGGGGCGCGCTCCCCCATGCGGACCAGCTTCATCCCCACCTCGCCCAGCATCTCCTCCGTGAGGGAATCGGCGTACCCGTCGAGGTAGACGATACGCCGGACGCCTGCGTTGATCAGCATCTTCGCGCAGATGATGCAGGGAAGGGTCGTGCAGTAGAGGACGGCCTCCCGGATCGAGACTCCGTGGAACGCCGCCTGGATGATCGCGTTCTGCTCCGCGTGGAGGCCCCGGCACAGCTCGTGGCGCTCCCCCGAGGGGACGTTGAGCTTTTCCCGGAGGCACCCCGTCACCTCGCAGTGGGTGACCCCGGAGGGGACGCCGTTGTACCCGGTGGAAAGAACCCGGCAATCCTTGACCAGCACCGCCCCGACCGCGCGCCGGAGGCAGGAGGAGCGCCGGGACGCCAACTTCGCCATGTCCATGAAGTAGGTGTCCCAGTCGGGCCGGACGCGCTTCGCGGTCGTCACCGGTCAGCCCTTCGCGTAGGTGTCCAGGTGGTCATGGTAGAGCGGGAAGGCCCGGCAGATCTCGCGCACGGAGGCGGTGACGCGCTTCGCGGTCGCCTCATCGGACGGCGCATCCAGGATGTCGGCGATCAGGCCGCCGATCCTCTCCATCTCTCGCTCCTTCATCCCGCGCGTGGTGATCGCCGGGGTCCCGGCGCGTATGCCGCTGGTGACGAACGGGCTGCGGGTCTCGAAGGGAACCGTGTTCTTGTTCACGGTGATCCCCACCCGCTCGAGCGCCTCCTGGGCGTCCTTCCCCGTCAGGGGGGTGTCCTTGAGGTTCACCAGGAAGAGGTGGTTGTCCGTCCCCCCCGAAACGAGGCGGTGGCCGCGCCGCGCGATCGCCCCCGCCATGGCCTGCGCGTTCCGGACGATCTGCGCCTGGTACTCCTTGAACCCGGGCCTCATCGCCTCCTTGAGGGCCACCGCCTTGGCGGCGATGACGTGCATCAGCGGGCCGCCCTGGATGCCCGGGAAGATGGCGGAGTTCAGCTTCCGGGCCATCTCCTGGCGGCACATGATCATCCCGGCCCGCGGGCCGCGCAACGTCTTGTGCGTGGTCGTGGTGACGAACTCGCAGTAGGGGACGGGGTTCGGGTGCAGGCCGACGGCGACGAGCCCCGCCACGTGGGCGATGTCCGCCATCAGCATCGTGCCGACCTCGTCCGCGATCTTGCGGAAGGCGGCGAAGTCGATGAACCTGGGGTAGGCGGACGCGCCGATGACGATCAGCTTGGGACGATGCTCGAGGGCGAGCGCCCGGACCTGGTCGTAGTCGATCGTCTCGGTGTCCTCGCGCACCCCGTACGGCACCACCTTGTAAAGCTTCCCGGAAAAGTTGACGGGGCTGCCGTGCGTCAGGTGCCCCCCGTGGGAGAGGTTCATCCCCAGGATGGTGTCGCCGGGCTCCAGGACGGACATGTAGACCGCCATGTTCGCCTGGGAGCCCGAATGCGGCTGGACGTTCACGTGGTCCGCCCCGAAGATCTTCTTGGCGCGCTCGATGGCCAGGGTCTCCGCCTGGTCCACGAATTCGCACCCGCCGTAATATCGCTTCCCCGGGTACCCTTCCGCGTACTTGTTCGTCAGCACGGAGCCCGTCGCCTCGAGCACCGCGTCGCTCACGAAGTTCTCGGAGGGGATCAGCTCCAGGCCGTAGGCCTGCCGTTCCGTTTCCCTGCGGATGATCTCGTAGATCTCGGGATCCACCGTCTTCAGGCTGGACATTCGCTCGCCGCTCCTTTCCTGGACGCCTGGCCGGCCGATGCGTTTCTCGATGCCGCGGATTTTCTTCACCCTCCGCGCGTGCCGCCCCTTCTCGAAGGTTTCCGAGAGAAAGATCCTGAGGCGGGCCACCGCCGCGTCGGCCTTCATCGTCCTGGCCCCGAAGACCGCGACGTTGGCGTCGTTGTGCAGGCGCGCGTACCGCGCGGCGTAATCGTCGTACAGCAGCGCCGCACGCACGTTCGGGAACTTGTTGGCGGAGATCGACATCCCGATTCCGGTCCCGCAGACGAGGACCCCGAAATCCGCCTTCCCGCCGGAGACCCGGAGGGCGACCGCCTCCGCGTAATCGGGGTAATCCACCGGGTCCTGCGTGCCGGGTCCGAGGTCCTCGACGAGATACCCCCACTCCGAGAGGGCTTCCCCGAGGGCCCGTTTCATCTCCAGCCCCGCGTGGTCCGAGGCGATCGCAACCGGAAGCGCGTTCCCGCTCATCCCGCTACCCACCGATTCGTCCGAAGAGCAGGCACGAGTTCGTGCCGCCGAAACCGAACGAGTTCGAGAGCGCATATCGGATGTCCTTCTTCCGCGCCGTGTTCGGGACGTAGTCGAGGTCGCACTCCGGGTCCGGCGTCGTGTAGTTGATCGTAGGGGGTACGACGCCGTCGCGGATGGCCAGCACCGAGAACAGGCTCTCGATCGCGCCCGCCGCGCCGAGCAGGTGGCCGGTCATCGACTTCGTGGAGCTGACCATCAGCTTTTTCGCGTGGTCCTTGAAGGCGGTCTTGATCGCCATCGTTTCGTAAAGATCGTTGTAAGGGGTGGAGGTCCCGTGGGCGTTGACGTATTCCACATCCTCCGGGTTGACCCGCGCGTCGGCGAGCGCGGCCTGCATGCAGCGCACCGCGCCTTCCCCTCCCGGCGCGGGGGCGGTCACGTGGTAGGCGTCCGCGGAGGCGCCGTAGCCGCAAAGCTCCGCGTAGATCTTCGCCCCGCGCCTCTTCGCGAACTCCATCTCCTCGAGAACCAGGATGGCCGCCCCTTCCCCCATCACGAACCCGTCGCGCTCCTTGTCGAACGGGCGGGACGCGCCGGCGGGGTCCCCGTTCCGGGTGGACAGCGCCTTCATCGCGCAGAAGCCCCCGAGCCCCATCGGGGTGATCGTTGATTCCGATCCGCCGGCGATGACCGCGTCGCAGGCACCCCGCCGGATCGCCTCGAACGCCTCCCCGATGGCGTGGCTCGAAGCCGCGCAGGCGGTGGTGGTCGTGATGTTCGGCCCCTTCGCCCCGTATTTCATCGCGATGTGCCCGGGCGCCAGGTTCGAAATGAGCATCGGGATGAAGAAGGGGCTGATCTTCCGGACCCCGCCTTCGAGGTAGGCCTTGTGGTAATGCTCGAGCGTGGAGAGCCCGCCCAGCCCGCTGCCGACGTAGACCCCGACGCGGGGCCCGAGCGCCTCGTCGATCGCAAGCCCCGAATCCTCCATCGCGAGGTGGGCGGCCGCCATCGCGATCTGGATGAACGGGTCCATCCGCTTGATCTCTTTCCTGTCGACGAAGTCCTCGGGGTGGAACTCCTTGATCTCCGCGGCGATCCTGGTCGGGAACTCCGCCGTGTCGAACCTGGTGATCTTCGAAATCCCCGAGCGGCCGGCGAGGACCGCCTCCCAGGTCGGTCCCACGCCGATCCCGAGCGGGGTCACCGCCCCCAAACCCGTCACGACGACCTTCCGCATCCGGTACCTTCCGTTCCGCGGACCGTGGACTCCCGCGCAACCCGCACGGGGGAGCCCCGGCCCGGCGTTATTTCGCGTGGGTCTTGATGTACTCCACGACGTCGTTCACGGTCTTGATCTTCTCGGCTTCCTCGTCCGGGATCTCGATCCCGAACTCCTCCTCCATCTTCATCACCAGCTCGACGATATCGAGGGAGTCGGCACCCAGGTCGTCGATGAACGACGCGTTGGTGGTCACCTCGTTCACGTCTTTCCCCAGCTGCTCCGCAACGATCTCCTTCACTTTCTTTTCGACCGGCATCTGCGATCCTCCCTTCCTTTTAGTATATCCTCACATGTACAGTCCGCCGTTGATCCCGATCACCTGTCCCGTGACATACCCCGCGGCGTCGGACGCGAGGTACAGCGCCAGCTCCGCCACTTCTTCCGGGGCGGCGAACCGCCCCAGGGGGATCCGGTCCAGAAAGCTCTTCTGCACCGCCTCCGGCAGGCTCGCCGTCATGGCGGTCTTGACGAAGCCGGGGGCGATGGCGTTCACCGTAACCCCCCGCGACCCCAGCTCACGGGCCATCGATTTCGTGAAGCCGGCGATCCCGGCCTTTGCGGCCGAATAGTTCGACTGGCCCGCGTTCCCCATCATCCCGACGACCGAGCTCATGTTGACGATCCGGCCGCTCCGCTGCTTGATCATGTGCCGTGACACGGTCTTCGTAAGGAGAAAGGTTCCCTTGAGGTTCGTCTTGATGACCGCGTCGAAATCCTCCTCGGACATGCGCAGGAGAAGGTTGTCCCGGGTGATCCCCGCGTTGTTCACCAGGATATCGATCCGCCCCTGGGCCGCGAGGATGTTCTTCACCGCGTTCTCGACCTGGGCGGAATCGCCCACGTCGAACATCTCGATCATCCCCTTCCCGCCCGCACCCTCCACGGCTGCGAGCGTTTCGCGCGCCCCCGCCTCGTTGCCCAGGTCGCTGACCACCACGACGGCACCCTCCGCGGCGAAACGCTCCACGATGGCTTTCCCGATCCCCCTTGCGGAGCCGGTGACCAGCGCGACCTTGCCCGGTAGCCGCATCCTAAGCCTCCCTTTTCCCCAAGTTCAATGCGCTGACGCCGGCGAGATCGCCGGGCGCGCAGAAAACCGCGACCGCGGCGTCCCGGTCGATCCTCCGGACCAGGCCGGAGAGCACCTTCCCGGGCCCCACCTCTACGAAGGCCGTCGCGCCCATCGCGCGCATTTTCCTCACGGACTCCTCCCAGCGGACCGGCGATACGATCTGCCGGATCAGGAACTCCGCCGCGGGCCCGGAAGGGTCGTACGGCTCCGCGGTGACGTTCGCGACCACCGGGAACCGGAAGATTCCCGTCAAGGCCGCGCGGAGCTCCGGCGCCAGCCGCTCCGCGGCCGGCCGCATCAGGGAGCAGTGGAAGGGGGCGCTCACCGGCAGCGGCAACGCCCTTTTTGCGCCCGCGGCCTTGGCGGCCTCGCAGGCGGCAAGGACCGCTTCCGCGCTCCCGGAGATCACGATCTGGTCCCCGCCGTTGAAGTTCGCGGGCTCCACCACGCCTTTCGCGGCTCCCGCCCGGCAGGCCGCTTCCACCCCTTCCGGGGAAAGCCCGATCAGGGCCGCCATCGCACCCTCGCCCACTTTCACGGCTTCCTGCATGTACTTTCCCCTGGAGCGCAGCAGCCGGGCCGCGTCGCCCAGGGCCAGCGCGCCCGCGGAGACGAGCGCGGAATATTCCCCCAGGGAGTGCCCGGCGGCGCAAACCGGGACGATCCCCGTCTCCCGCTCGAGCACCCGGTACGCCGCGACGCTTACCGTGAAGATCGCGGGCTGCGTGTTTTCGGTGAGCCGCAGCTCCTCCTCGGTCCCTTCGAAGCAGAGCGCCGGGATGTCCATCCCCGCCGCCCGGGAGGCTTCCTCGAAGACGGCGCGCGCAGCGGGATACGCGTCGTATAGCTCCTTCCCCATCCCCGCGAACTGGGAGGCCTGCCCCGGGAAGAGGAGTCCTATCCCCACCGCCGCCCCCCTCACATCCGCAGGAGCGCGGAGCCCCAGGTAAGCCCGCCCCCGAACGCCACCAGGAGCACGAGGTCCCCCCTGGAGTACAGCCCCTTCTCACGAGCCTCCGCGAGCGCGATCGGGACGGAGGCCGCGGAGGTGTTCCCATAGCGCTCCAGGTTGACGAAGACCTTCCCGGCCGGGATTCCCAGCCGTTTCCCCACGGCGTTGACGATCCGCTGGTTGGCCTGGTGCGGGATGAACAGGTCGACGTCCGCCACGGTCACGCCGTTATGCTCGAGGACCTCCTGGCAGACCTCGGCCATCCGGGTCACGGCATGCTTGAAGGTCTCGTTGCCCGCCATCCGGATATAGTTCGTCCGGACGCTCGACGTGCCCGGGTTGCAGGGATCGACCGTCCCGCCGCCGGGGCAGTGGATCAGCTCCCAGAGGTTCCCGTCCGAATGGAGGTGGCAGCTCAGGACCCCCTCCCCCTCGCCGCACTCCGAAAGCACCACGGCGCCCGCCCCGTCCCCGAAAAGGATGCAGGTGGACCGGTCGGTGTAGTCCACGACCGAGGAGAGGATCTCCGCCCCCACCACCAGTGCCTTCTTCCCGCGTCCCGCACGGATCAGCGCGTCCGCCACGGAAAGGGAATAGACGAACCCCGAACACGCCGCGCTCACATCCATCCCGTACGCCCTGCCGGCCCCCAGCTTCTTCTGGAGAAAACAGGCCGTGGATGGAAACGGCATGTCGGGGGTGAGAGTCCCCACCACCACGATGTCCAGTTCCGTGGGGTCGACCCCCGCGTCCGCAAGCGCGCGCCGGGACGCTTCGAGGCACAGGTCGGAGGTCGCCGTCCCCGGTTCCGCGATGTGGCGAACCTTGATCCCGGTCCGCGTCGAGATCCACGAGTCGCTGGTGTCGACCATCTTCGCGAGGTCGTCGTTCGTGAGCAGTTTCGGCGGCGCGTACATCCCGACGCCGATGATCCCGGATCCCACCTTTTTCCCCCCCTGTCGGCCCGGATGCCCTGCCCTATTCCGCGGCCGCTTGCTCCTCGCGCCCGATTCCGCTCCTGGCGATCGCCCCGGAGATCTCCTCCTCGACGCCGTGCTCGTGGAGCGTTTCCGCCGCGCGGATCGCGTTCTTGATCGCCTTGGCGTCGCTGGACCCGTGGCAGATCACGACCCCGCCCTTGACCCCCAGGAGCGGCGCCCCGCCGTACTCCGTGTAATCGAGCCGGCTCTTCACCCTGCGGATGGCCCCTCCCGCCAGCAGCACACCCAGCTTGGCGAAGGCGGATTTCCCGATTTCGCCCTTCAGGAAATGCCCGAGGGCGGAAGCCATCCCCTCCATCGTTTTCAGGACGACGTTCCCGACGAACCCGTCGCAGACGAAGACGTCGGCCTTTCCCGCGAAAAAGTCGCGCCCCTCCAGGTTCCCAACGTAGTTCAGGCCCGTCTGCCGGAAAAGCACGCCCGCTTCGCGCGTCAGGTCCGTCCCCTTCGTCTCCTCTTCCCCGATGCTCACCAGCCCCACGCGCGGCCGGGATATTCCGAGGATCTTCCTTGCGTAGGCGTCCCCCATGAAACCGAACTGCATCAGGTGAGACGGCTTGCAGTCGACGTTCGCGCCCGCGTCGATCAGGACGATGGGGCCCGACGGGGTCGGGATCGTCGCCGAGATCGCGGGGCGGTCGACCCCCTTCACTTTTCGCAGGACGTAGAGGGCCCCCGCCATCACGGCCCCGGAGTTCCCGGCGCTGACGAAAGAGGAGGCCGCCCCCTCCGCGACCATGTTCAGCCCCACCCGGATGGAGGAGTTCTTCTTTTTCCGGATCGCCACCCCCGGGACCTCGCACATCCCGACGACCTCGGAGGCGTGCGCCACGTCGACCGTGCCTTCCCGCACGTCCATGGACCTCAACTCGTCGCGGAGCAGCTCCTCGCGGCCCACGAGCACGACCTGGAGACCCAGTTCCCGCGCAGCCTGCACCGCCCCCCGGATCACCTCGCGCGGAGCGTGATCCCCTCCCATCGCGTCAACGGCAATTTTCATCGGAGGCGGGGCTTAAAAACCGTCAATCCTGCGCAATGACTTCCCGGCCATTGTAGGTCCCGCAATTCGGGCACACGGCGTGCGGCCGCCTGGTCTGCTTGCACTGCGGGCAGGTGCTTTGGGCGGGGTTGGTCAGCTTCTTGTGCGTCCGCCGCTTGTCGCGCCGGCATTTCGATCCCCGTCGTTTCGGGTTCGGCATTCTCTACTCCTTCTCTTTCCTCGGTGTCTTCAATATGTCGAACGGGGTCGTCCTGCTTTCCCCGGTGCAACCGCACTCCCCCCTGTTCCGGTTGCCGCCGCACGACGGGCACACCCCCCGGCACTCCTCCGCGCAGAGCAGCTTGACCGGAAGGGCCAGCGCGACCTGTTCCCGGAAGATATCGTTAACCTCGACACCGGCCCCGTCGTAAAAACCGATATCGAGGTCTTCCTCGTGCAACTCGACGTTCGTGGCGCCGGCCGGCCCCTGGTCCTGCGGGATCAGGATCGTTTGGAACTCCTTTTCCAGGGTGACCTTGAACGGCTCGGTGCACCGGTCGCAGGAAGCGTCCCCCTCCGCCACGAACGACCCGCCGGCGAGGAGATCCCGTCCCTCCAGCGTAAGGAACAGACCGGCTGAGATCAGCCGGCACGTCCGCAGGGGATAGGGATCCATCCCCTCCAATATACGGGGGATCCAGGCCTTTCCCCTCCTTGCGATTACGTCAAGCCCCTGCCGGGGGATCTCGGAAACTTTTATGTACAAAGGACAAACTTCCCCGCAAATTGAAAAAAACACTATAGAAAACCCCTTGCCGCCTGTCAATCGCGAATATCCCGGAGGATGTTGTATCATGACACCATGATCAGGGCTCCCGCAGTCGCCGGACAGTTCTACCCGGGCTCGGCGCGCGACCTGGACAAGGAGGTCAGGCGGCTGACCCGGGACATCGTGGAGAGGGTCCCCGCAAAGGGGGTCATCGTCCCGCATGCCGGGTACGTGTACTCGGGCGAAGTCGCGGGGGAAGTGTTCTCTTCCGTGGAACTCCCCGACCGCCACGTCATTTTCTGCCCGAACCACACGGGGCTGGGCGCCGATGCGGCGGTCATGTCCCGCGGCGCCTGGCGGATGCCCTGGGGCGACGTCCCGATCGACGAAGCCCTGGCGGATCGCCTCCTTGCCGCCTGTCCCCTCCTCTCGGAGGACCGGTCCGCCCACACCCGGGAGCACTCCCTGGAGGTGCAACTCCCGTTCCTGCGAAGGTTCCGGGACTCGTTCCGGTTCGTTCCCGTCGCGCTCGGTCACCTCTCGCTTCCGGACTGCCGGACGCTGGGGGAAGCGGTCGCCTCCGTGATCCGGGACGACCCCTCACCGCCCCTGCTGATCGCAAGCTCGGACATGACCCACTACGAGTCGGACGCAACCGCCCGGAAAAAAGATCAAAAAGCCATTTCCCGGATCCTGGCCCTCGACCCGGAGGGCCTTTACAAGACGGTCCGGGCGGAGCGAATCACCATGTGCGGGGTGATCCCGGCGACCGTCGTTCTGTTCGCCGCCGTTTCCCTTGGCGCCACGGAGGCCCGTCTGGTAAAATATTCGACTTCCGGCGAGGTCAGCGGAGATTACGGCCAGGTCGTCGGGTACGCGGGTCTGGCCATCCTTTAAGACGATAGTAGAAAAAGCCCCGCAAAAACCTTCATCGGACAGGAAAGAAGCGAAGATGCCTTCCGTCGTCACCCGGTTCGCGCCGAGCCCCACGGGAGAGCTCCACATCGGGGGCGCCCGGACCGCCCTGTTCAACTGGCTCTATGCCCGGCGGCACGGCGGGAAGTTCATCCTCCGGATCGAGGACACCGACCGCGAGCGGTCCACCCCGGAATTCGTCCGGGCGATCCTGGACGGGATGACCTGGCTCGGGATGACCTGGGACGAGGGTCCCTATTACCAGACCGACCGGATGGAGATCTACCGGAAGGAAGCTTCGCTCCTCCTTGCCGAAGGGAAGGCGTATCGCTGCGTCTGCACGCCGGAGGAGCTTACGCGCCGCAGGGAGGAGATGAAGGCCCGCAAGGAGAAGCCGCGTTATGACGGCCGGTGCCGGAGCCTGCCGCCGGAAGCGTCCCGGGGAAAACCGTCCGTCGTGCGCTTCAAGACCCCGCTTACCGGACAGACGGTGGTCCGGGACCTGCTGCGAGGCGACGTGACGTTCGAGAACGGCGAACTGGACGACCTGGTCCTCCTCCGCACGGACGGCACCCCGACCTACAATTTCGTCGTCGTCGTCGACGACGCCTCCATGGGGATCACCCACGTCCTGCGCGGGGACGACCACCTGAACAACACCCCCAAGCAGCTGCTGATCTACGAGGCCCTCGGGTACCCGGTGCCCGGCATCGGCCACTTCCCCCTGATCCACGGGATGGAAGGCGGGAAGATGTCCAAGCGGGACGCCGAGACGTCGGTGATGAAGTACCGGGAGATGGGGTATCTCCCCGAGGCGATCGTGAACTACCTCGCCCGCCTCGGCTGGGGCCACGGGGACCAGGAGATATTTTCCGTCGAAGAGCTCCAGACGCTCTTCTCCCTGGAGCACGTGAACCTCTCCCCCAGCCGGTTCGACATCAACAGGCTCCTGCACCTCAACGCCCATTACATCAAGGAAGCCGACGCGGGAAGGCTGGCCGGCCTCCTCGTCCCTTTCCTCGAGGCCCGCGGGATCGACGCCTCCCCTTCCCCCTGGCTCGCCCGCGCCGTTTCGACCCTCCAGGAACGTTCGAGGACGCTCGCGGAGATGGCCGACTCCATGGTCTACTACTTCCGGGAGAAGGAGACCGACCCGAAGGCGGCGGCGAAATTCCTCACCCCCGAAATCGCACCGGTGTTCGAAGAGCTCGCTACGGCCTTCTCGGCCCTCCCGGAGTTCTCCCCCGCCGCGATGGAGGCGACGCTGCACGCAATCGTCGAAAGGAAAGGTGGGACCCTGAAGATCCACCAGCCGATCCGCGTGGCCCTGACGGGGGGCACCGCATCGCCGGGACTCTTCGATGTCATGGAGGTCCTCGGCCGGGAAGAGGTGGTCAGGCGCCTCTCCTCGGCGGCGAAAAGGATACGCTCCGTCTGAGCGAACCGCATCCATGTCGAATCCAACATCCAATTCGAAAAAACCCGAGGGCAAGGAGAGCCTCGATTTCCTCCGCGAGATCGTCAAACGCGACACCGTTTCCGGCCTCTACGGAGGCCGGGTGGCGACGCGATTCCCCCCCGAGCCGAACGGCTACCTGCACATCGGCCACGCCAAGTCCATCTGCCTGAACTTCGGCATCGCCCGGGAGTTCGGCGGCGTCTGCCACCTGCGGTTCGACGACACGAACCCGGAGACCGAGGACATAACGTACGTCGAGTCGATCCTGCGCGACGTGCGCTGGCTGGGCTTCGACTGGCAGGATAA
>CAYILU010000004.1:0-7946 GCA_964364235.1 uncultured bacterium
TTTTAATCGCCTCCATCTCCGTGATCATCGGCATGTGGCTGGAACGGTTGATCATCGTCGTTCCCTCCCTGGCCAATCCCCGATTACCGTATCCGACGGGGATCTACATCCCGACCCACACCGAGTGGATGTTGTTTATCGGAGGGATATCGGTCTTCGTCTTGGGTTACATGATCTTTGCGCGCTTTTTCCCCGTGATCTCCATCTGGGAGATCGAGGAAGGACGCAAGGAAAGCGCGAAGATCGTTACCGAGCGGATTTCGTCCTACATGCCGGACATCAAACCAACTTCCGCAGGGGAATGAAGAAAGCAACCATCCAATAAACGGGCCGCAGGTCGAACAGAAGGCGACATAAACCCGGTTGCGGAACATGGAGAGCGGGCGATGAGTAAAAAAACGATCGAAGGTCTTCAGATTGTCTCGATATCGTTAATCTGGGTCTTATTTACAGGGATAGCCATCTGGGTATTCAACTTAATCAAGGTTTCCCTTGAGCTTCACGACGCGCCGGATGCCTCCGTTGCGATCAGCATTGTCGCCATTCTCATCTTTTTGGTTTTGGCGTCGGTTTTAACTTATGTCTTCATCGGTTTGAGGAAAGGCCGAAACGAGGATAAAGAGACGTAAACAAATCCTGTGACAGGATAGAATAAAAACAGAAGAGGATTTCGGAGGGAGCAGCAGCCATGCAAATGAAAAAAGCTCTCGGTGTGGAAATGTTCATTATCGGGATGCTCTTCTGTTTCGCGGTGGCAGGCTCAGGGTGCGGCGAGGGAGGCGGGAAAAAGGAGCCGGGCGTTCCCGGAAAGAGCGTCGCGAAGCCGGAACAGGTTCCAGTGCAGCGAGTCTCCCTGGTCAGCGATCTTGTCGAGGGGAGAAAGATCTTCGAGGCAAAGAACTGCAGCCAGTGCCATTCGATCTTCGAACGGGAGAGGAAGGCGGGACCCAAGCTGCAGTCCACACGGTTTCACGGGAGCTTCCTGGATCTTTTCTCGCTCCTCTGGAACCACGCACCGGCAATGGCGGTCCACATGAGAAAAGAGGTGCTGGAACGGCCGCAATTCAGCACGACCGAGTTTAATCAACTGGTCTCTTTTCTCTATATGTTGCCTTATCTGGGCCAGCCCGGCGATCCACGGCGAGGGGAGGCCCTGCTGAAAGAAAAGGCCTGCTTTTCCTGTCATTCTCGCGGCGGAAAAGGGAAACAGGGGGGAATCAGCCTGGACTCCCTGGCTGCCTTCCAGTCGCAGGTCGTCCTGTTGCAGCGGATGTGGAACCATGGCCCGATGATGCTCAGCCAGATGGCGGCGACACGCACCCCGACTCCCACATTTTCAGGGAACGACTTCTCGGACCTTTTTGCGGCGCTGACGGAGCAAGGGAAAGAGAGCAGAAAAGTCTTTCTGGGATTTGGAAACGCGGGCAATGGTCAAAAAATGTTTACGGAAAAGGGATGCATCCGGTGCCATTCCATTTTCGGTAAGGGAGGCAAGGAAGCGCCGGACCTGGGGAAAACCGTTTCCCAATCCGATGTTACGATCCTAACGACACGATTGTGGAACCACGCGGCGAAAATGCGGGAAAAATTCCAGCAGAAGAAACTGGAATGGCCCAAGTTCTCGGCAACGGAGATGAACGATCTGATCGTATTCCTTTACTCGCTCAATTATGACGACAAACCGGGCAATCCCGGAAAGGGGGAGGACATTTTCACCAGGAAAAAATGCGCCGATTGCCATTTCAAGACCGCGGCAGATAAACAGAAAATCGTCGGCGATATAAAAACGGTCAATTCCATCCGGTTTGCCACGCTGTTATGGAATCATATCCCTTCCATGGAGGCTTCCATGGTCATCCATGGGGTTCCCTGGCCTGAAATGAGCGGCGATGAGCTGCGGGACGTCCTGGCGTATCTCCAGAGCCAATAATAAAGGATGCCGAATCGCATTCCCCGCGTCTCTCCGGCACGGGTTTCCTTGGGCTTCCCTTACTGCGCCAGCAGGTCTTCCCTTTCCGGTTCCTTTTTGTACATCGCGGCTCTACGTACGAGGAACCGCTGGTCACCGATGTAGGGGTGCACCCCGTCTTCGCCCACGTGAAAGTCGCCGTTCATGATCGGGATGGCGATCCGCAGGAGCATCGTGTAGACGAACAACCCCGTTGCCCAGATCCCCATCGTAACCAACAACTCGATCCCGGTCGGGGAATACTCGTAGAATTCCCCAAGTACGTCCGGAACAAACCCGGGAACCACAAGCCCCATCCCCTTCTCGATGTAGACGCCTATGAAGATGAGGATGCTGCCGATGTTGAGGGTTATGAAATTCTCCCTCGTTTGAGGAATGAGGAAGAGGAAGAAGGCCGTTATATTGAAAAAGGTCGCGGTCCAGATGTACGAAACCAGGTCCGAATGCCCGCTCAGCCCCTGGTAGAGGTACTTCATCGGCGCCAGGTGGGCGGTATCGGAATAGTACTCCTTGAAGACCTCCGCCCCAAGCAGGAACAGGTTGACGAACATCGCGTAGGCGATGAGTTCGGCGATTTTAAAGATCGCCTCGTCCTTGATCTCGAAGTTCGTCCACTTCCGGATGAGCTGGAAGAGGAGGATCATGAAGGCCGGCCCGGAGCAGAACGCCGACGCGAGGAACCGCGGGGCGAGGATCGAGGCGTTCCAGAAGGGGCGCGCCGCCAACCCGTTGTAGAGGAACGCGGTTACCGTGTGGATGGAGATCGCGGCCGGAATGGAGAACAAGAGGAGCGGCAAAACGTACTTCATGTTCGGTTCGCGCTTGTAGTAAAGACTGTACAACATGTAGCCCGCAATCACGAAGTTTAAGACAAGGTACATATTCAAGACCACAACGTCCCAAGCCAGAAGGGATTGCGGAAAATTCAGAATCCCGATCTTCGGGATCAGGTGCCAGAAGCGGTCCGGCCGCCCGAGGTCGACCGTGACGAACAGAAGGCACATCACCATCGCGGAGACAGCCAGGAGCTCGCCGAGGATCGCGATCTCCTTGATCGGCCCCCATTTGTAGACATAGGCGGGGATAACGAGCAGGACGGCGGCCGCCGCCACGCCCACAATGAAGGTGAAGTTGGAGATGTAGAAACCCCAGGATACCTGGTCCCGCATTGCTGTGATGATCAACCCGCTGTATAGCTGGCTGATGTATGCAAGCGTCCCGATCGCCATAAGAGCCAACAGGAAAGTGACCCAAGCGTAGTAGAAATTGCTCCCCTTCCTCAGGAGGACGAAACACCCCTTGAGAAATGCCCAAACTTTCTTCATCGATTCGCCCCGCCGCCGATCAGGTAAAGTAGAAATAATAGAACTTGGGCTGGGTATTTAGTTCCTCCTTGAGGATGAACACCCGCTTGTTCTCGATCGCGTAACGGATCTCGCTCGCCGGGTCGAGAAAGTTCCCGAACTTCCGGGCCCCGACAGGGCACACCTCGACGCACGCCGGGTACCTGCCTTCCGGCTCCCTCGTTCGCTGGATGCAGAAGGTGCACTTTTCCACCACCCCCACGGGCCTCGGCCGATTCCCCAGGTAATGCGTATCGGGGTTCATTTCCGCGGCCGGCAGCCCGGGCTTCTTCCAGTTGAAATGCCTCGCCCCGTAAGGGCACGCCGCCATGCAATACCGGCAGCCGATGCACCAGTTGTAATCCACGACCACGATCCCGTCGTTCTCCTTCCAAGTCGCCTGAACCGGGCACACCTTGGTGCATGGGGGGTTCTCGCACTGTTGGCACTGGACAGGCATGTAGAAATACCCCTCCTCGGGCACCTTGGCGGGGTTGTAGTAATGCTCGGCATGCTCCAGGTCCACACCCTTCTCCTTCTCGAGCCGGAGGACCCGGATCCAATGAATCTGCGGCTCGCGGGACTGGTTGTTCTCGTCCACGCACCCATACACGCACCTGCGGCACCCGATGCACCGGGACAAGTCCAGGCCGTACCCGAACAGGACGCCCTCGACGGGGGGGGTAGCCTTGACTTTCACCGCCTTACCGAATTGGGCGCTGTACTCCTTTTCGAGCCTGGCAAGTATCTTGTCGCGCTCGGGTTTGCCAAGCTCCCGGAAATTCTTCTGGAAGAACGCTTCCCAGACCGAGGCGGAGGCATCCTTGCCGGGAAAGGCCAAGGCACCCAGTCCCGCCGCCAATCCCTTCAATGCCTTACGGCGAGTGAGCCGGAAGATCTTCTTGTCGCGCGTTTCCTTATCCGACATGACGTTCACTCCTTGCGGTAACGGTTGGAAAACCCTTTATTTGATGTATTCCGGACGAAGCGGCGGCGGCTTCGGCTGGATCGGCTTGAACTTCGGGCTGTGCGGGTTATGGCAATGAGCGCACAACAGATACTCCTTCTTCCCGTTCCATTGCCCCGTCCGTTTGCCATGGACACCCACCTTCCAGTCGCGGTACTTGTCCCCGTGGCACTGACCGCAGAGCCTGTACATTTCGGTGAAATCGATCCGCTCCCCGGAGACCAACCTCAGTTTGTCGCGATTGTTTGCATCGTGGCAATCCAGGCACCAGCGTTCTTCCTCGGCGTGGTTTTTCAGAACAATGTTGGTGTGCTCTTCCTTGAGGATCCGGCGGTTCGGGTTCGTCTTCATCTCCTTGTGGCAGCCCGAGCAGGGAAAAATCCCTTCCGAGAACGGCGGCGGCGGAACCATGTACCGTTCCTCGCTTTCCGCTTTCGGGGGCGTCGACCAAAATTCCCGACGCCCAGCCTGTCCCGCATCCGCCATGCAAAGCATGGTAGCTGCCAGCGCCACGATGCATAAATAGTACATGCCTCGACTGTTCATCTCACGCCTCACCTGATCCTTGTTGATTTCGGAAGAAAGGCTAAAAGGAAAGCACTCTCAACAATTCTTTACTCCCCCATCCGGAGGCCGGTCGCCTCCAGGTAATCCAGGTACTCGAAGATCACCTCGAAGTGCCCCGATTCCTCGGCCGAGAGGAGCCGGAAGAATCGCTTCTCCCGGGGATTCGTCGCCGCCTCGGCCATCCGGCGGTACATCTCGCGCCCCTCGGCCTCGAAGCCCAGGGCCTTCCGCATCGCCGCCGCCGCGTCCCCGGAGATGACCTTCTCCTTCCGGAGCCGGCTGGTCTCCCGCTTGAACATCCGCATCCTCGACTCGCTGGGAGCGGAGGAAACCGCCGGGAACTTCCCGTCCTCCTCGAGCTTCCGGGAGATCGCCAGGATGTCCTGCACGTGCTTGTCCTCGAGGACGGCGAGAAGCTCGAACACCTTCTCCGCAAAGGCGTCCGTGCTCTTCGCCGCGGCGGCGGCAAAGAAACGCTTCCCCTGCTTCTCGAAACGGAGAGCACGGGTCAAGGCGCTGGACAAATCCGGTTTCCCCTTCTCCGGTCCAGGTTTCGGCATGGCCCCCCCTGAAAGCAATTATTCCTGCCTATTATGTTCCCGTATCGCGCCGGTTTCTACCGGAAATAACCGGCTCTTTTTTCTTTGGACGGCGGTTGGCCTCCAGGATCTTCTTCCGCAGGCGAAGCGTGGCGGGGGTTACCTCGACCAGCTCGTCCTCGTTGATGAATTCGAGCGCGGCCTCCAGGGAAAGGATCCTGGGGGGCACCAGGCGCAGCGCCTCGTCGGCGCCGGCCGCACGGATGTTGGTCAGCTTCTTCTCCTTGGTCACGTTGATATCGATGTCCACGGGTCGGGAATTCTCGCCCACGATCATCCCCTCGTAGACCTGGATCCCCTCGACGATGAAAAAGATTCCCCGCGATTGCAGGTGGAAGATCGCGTAGGCCGTCGCCCGTCCGGTCCGGTCGGCCACCAGCGCGCCGTTGATCCTCTCGGGGATCGGCCCCTGCCACGGCTCGTACCCGTCGAAGAGGTGGTTCAGGAGCCCGGTGCCCCGCGTCTCCGTGAGAAACTCGGACCGGAAGCCGATGAGCCCGCGGGACGGGATCCGGTACTCGAGGCGCACCCGCCCCTGCCCCGGGTTGATCATCTTCGTCATCTTCGCCTTCCTCGCGCCCAGGCTCTGCGTGACCGCGCCCAGGTAGGCCTCCGGGATGTCGACGAACAGCATCTCCGCCGGCTCCAGGAGAACCCCGCCGGCGGTCTTCGTCACCACCTCGGGCTTGGAGACGGAGAGCTCGAACCCCTCGCGGCGCATCATTTCGATGAGGATCGCCAGCTGCAGCTCCCCGCGCCCCATGACGTTGAAGGCGTCGGTGCCCGAGAAGTCGATCCTCAAGGCCACGTTCGCCAGGAGCTCCTTCTCCAGGCGGTCCCTGAGCTGGCGGGAGGTGACGAACTTCCCCTCCCTCCCCGCGACGGGAGAGGTGTTGATCGAGAAGACCATCGAGACCGTCGGCTCGTCGACCGCGATCCGCGGGAGGGGGCGCGGGTTTTCCGGCTCGGAGAGCGTGTCCCCGATGGTGATGCTCCCGGCCCCCGCCACGGCCACGATGTCCCCCGCGACGGCTTCCCGGATCTCCAGCCGCGACAGCCCCTCGTAGCCGTAGAGGACCGCCACCTTCACCCGCTCGACCGCGCCGTCCGGGCCGCAGACCGAGACCGTCTCCCCCGCGCGGAGGGTCCCGGAGAAAACCCTTCCCACGGCCAGCCGGCCGACGTAGTCGCTGTAGTCGAGGTTCGTGACCAGGAACTGGAGGGGGGCGGCGGGGTCCCCCGACGGGGGCGGGATGTGGGCGAGGATCCGGTCGAACATCGGGCGGAGGTCGCGCCCTTCGCCGCCGTCCTTCTCCCGGGCCGTCCCGGTGCGGGCGTTCGTCAGCAGGATCGGGAACTCCAGCTGTTCCTCCGTCGCGTCCAGGTCGATGAAGAGGTCGTAGACCTCGTTGATCACCTCGTCGATCCGGGCGTCCGGGCGGTCGATCTTGTTCACGATGAGGATCACCGGCAGCGCCTCCTCCAGCGCCTTCTTCAGCACGAAGCGCGTCTGCGGGAGAGGCCCCTCGGAGGCGTCCACGAGAAGGAGCACCCCGTCGACCATCTTCAGGGTCCGCTCCACCTCCCCGCCGAAATCGGCGTGCCCCGGGGTGTCCACGATGTTGATCTTGATCCCGCGGTAGACCACGGCGGTGTTCTTCGCCATGATCGTGATCCCCTTCTCCCGCTCCAGGTCGATCGAGTCCATCACGCGGTCGACGACGGCCTGGTGCTCGCGGAAGATGCCGCTCTGCCTGAGCATCGCGTCGACGAGCGTGGTCTTGCCGTGGTCGACGTGGGCGATGATCGCCACGTTGCGGATGTCTGCGGTTTGCATGCGGGCGGGGCCGTCAGGCGAAGGAGCGCTTGAACAGCTCCCGGATGGCCCGGCGGCCGTTGTCCTCCAGGAACCGTGTCCCGGTCCCGGTGAACCGGGGGTTGCCGATCCGCAGGTTGGCGGGGTCCGCGATCTTCACCCACCGGTCTTCCGTCCAGGTGAACCAATCGTCCCGGTCCTGGTCGAAGACGAAAATCGGCTTGTTGCAGAGCTTGGCGAACTCGGCGCCCCAGCCGGTGCCTCCGCGCACGGAGCCGTCCTCGAGGATCTTCCCGATGACGTAGATCTCCCGCCCGGCGTTCACCTGGTACCAGATCGTCTGGAGCACCTTCCGGATGAACGGGGCGTCGCTGAAGCTCCGGTTCATGAGATTCGAGACGTAGGCCAGGCTCACGTCGCCCTTCCGGAGCTCCTCCCTGGACAGGATCCGGATCCCACGGGGGCGCGCGATCCCGTGCCCCTCGAACGTGAAGTTGACCTCCTCGATCCCGTGCGCTTCCGCCTGGACGCCGAACTCGTGCTCCGCGCCGTTGGCGCCGCCGCTGTAAAGGACGCATTCCTCTTTCTTCAGCACCATCATCGTCTCCTGTCGGGGGACATTCCTGGTTGACTGCCGATGCGGGAGAGGCGTCCCCCCCGCCAGCCGTTACTATAGCACAGGCGG
>CAYILU010000004.1:8046-22139 GCA_964364235.1 uncultured bacterium
GTGGAAAAGGGACTGATCGTGGCGGACATCCGGGTCCGGGCGGCTACTGGCTCTGGCGCCCACCGCCTTCCCGGGTCGGCGGTTCCACATCAATGCCGTGCCTCTTCATCTTCGCGAGAAGGCCCACCCTTGAGATACCCAGGAAGCGCGCCGCCACGGTCCGGTTTCCGCCGGTATGTTCCATGGCTCTCCGGATGTGTTCGGCCTCGACCTCGGCCAGGGTCTTTCGGGCGCCAAGGGGGATCGACGGCTGCTGGTGCGCAACCGCCTTGACGAGGTACGGGGGCAAGCTGCGCCGGGTCAGCAGGGTGCCGTTCTCCAATACCACCGCACTCGCAATGATGTTTTCCAGCTCCCTGACGTTACCCGAATAGTCATACGACTCAAGCAGGCGCATGACGTCATCGGAAACGCCCGCAATCGACTTGTCGTTCAACTTGTTGTGCTTCTCCAGGAAATACAGGGACAGCAGTTCCACATCCCCCTTCCGCTCCCTCAGGGGAGAGAGGTAGATGGAGCTGATGTTCAGCCGATAGTACAGGTCCTTCCGGAATCTTCCCTGCTCGATTTCCACATCCAGGTTCTTGTTCGTCGCCGCAATGATCCGGACATCCGCGCCCCGCTCCCTGGTGGAGCCCAGGCGGAAGTACTCCCCGTTTTGAAGGACTCTCAGCAGTTTCGACTGCACCGGCATCTCGAGTTCGCCGATCTCGTCGAGAAACAAGACGCCCGTGTCCGCCTCTTCGAAAAAACCCGCTTTTTCCCTCACTGCCCCGGTGAAGGCTCCTTTATCGTGGCCGAAGAATTCCGACGAGAACAGTTCGGAGGCGAATGTACTGGCGTTCACGGCGACGAAGGGTTTGTCGCGGCGCTTGCCGATTCTATGGATGGTCCTCGCCACCAGCTCCTTCCCGGTGCCGCTTTCTCCCCAGATCAGCACGTTGTTGTCGCTCTTGGCGATCTGCTCGACCTTCTGGAGCGTTCTCAGGAACTTCCTGTCCTGGGTCAGGATCCCCTTGAACTCCTCCTTGTGCTGGATTCCCTCGAGGCTCACCTGATCCCGCAGCTTGCAGACCTCTCCCCGCAGGCGAGACCGCTCCAGGGCGCGGTCCAGCGTGAGCAGCAGCCGGTTGTTCTCCACCGGCTTGCAGAGGTAGTCATAGGCCCCCATCTTCATCGACTCGACGGCGAGCTCCACGTCCCCAACGCCGGTGATGATCACCACCTCGATGTCGGGATGGTTCTTGCGGACGTACTGAAGCACTTCTTTTCCGGACACGCCGGGCATGTCCATGTCCAGGAGAATGAGATCGAAATTTCCGGAATCGATCATGTCATACGATGCGGTGCTGTCGGCCAGCGTCCTGACCTCGAACCGCTCCGCCTGAACCAGCATGACCATGAAGGAGTTCAGGACGGCCTTGTCGTCGTCGATGATCAGGATGCGGTTCATGGCCCTGCCCCGGCGACCGGCAAGACATAATGGAACGTCGTCCCCTCTCCCGGACGGGTATCCACCTCGATCTTCCCCCCGTGCTCCTCGATGATCCCGTAGGTGATCGACATCCCCAGCCCGGTGCCGCCGATGCGTTGCTTGGTGGTAAAGAACGGATCGAATAGCTTGTCCTTGATGTCATCGGTCATTCCCGTGCCGTTGTCGGAGATGGACAGCCTCAACTGCCGACCGCCGTTCTCCGTGCGGGTGACAATGCGGATGGTGGCGTCCGGGCGATCGCCCAGGGCCTCGGCGGCATTGATGAGGGTATTGACCACCACCTGCTCGAGCTGGACCAGGCTGCCCGTAAGCAAGGGAAGGTCCTCCGCCAGGTCCCGCACGATGTTGTAGTGCTTGATCTTGTTGTAAACCAGCCGGGCCGAGGTTTCGACCACATGGTTGAGGTCCACATCTTCGTCGAGCCGACCCTCGTCGCGGCGGGCAAAGGTCTTCAGGTCTTTGACGATATCGCTGATGCGCCGCGCGCCTTCCGACATGTCCTTGAGCAGAACCTGGATCTGGCTGCGAAAAAAAGGATACTTGAGCCGGGCGATTTTCAGGCCGTGGCCGTTCCCCGCCTTCTCGTCAAGGATGGGAAGGATGTCCCCCATGGCCTCCCGAAGAATCTGCATGTTCCCTTGGATGAACTGTATGGGATTATTGATCTCGTGAGCGATGCCCGACACCAGTTGACCCAGGGAGGCCAGCTTCTCGGATTGGACGAGCTGCTTCTGGCTCTCCAGCAGCTTCGCGTTGGCCTCTTCCAGGTCTCCCGTCTTCTTCTCCAGCATCGTCTGCGTCAACACCAGTCTCTTCTCGCGGGCCCTCAAGCTGCGAGCGATGGAGGTGGACATGTAGATGGTGACGACCAAGGCGATCATAAGTCCCAGGCTCGCCGCCGACAGATAAAGAACGTTGCGGTGACGGGGATTGAGGATAAAGCCTTTGAGCTGATAGTGGGGGACAACCTCGAAATATTCGAGGGCGACAACCGCGAGAAACAGGCTGTACGTTGCCAGGCCCAGGATCCAGACATCGGTGCGCGGGAGAAGCATGCTGGCCAGGATGGAGTGAAACAGGTAGAAATAGAGGAAAGGATTCTCGGCCCCTCCGGAAAAATGGAGGAGAAACGTCAAGGACAGCAGATCCATCCCGATTTGAAGATGGGCCTCGATCCGGCTGATAGTGGGATCCGGGTCGGACCTGTTTCGATAATGCCGCTGATAAAGATAAAAACCCAGGTTATAAAGAAGGATGACGGCCCAGACGATGAAGGCCTTGTGGACCGGAAACCCGATTCCCAATACGTAGTGGCTGGTGAGGAGGGTGACCGCCAGGCCCGCCAGGAACAGCCAACGGATCTTGACGATCCATCCCACGCGGATGAGAAGCTCTTCTTCCCTTAAGGAGCGATACGGCAACTGGGCGACCCCTATTCCCTATACAGCCCCCCGCATCTCATGGGTTACCAGTCCGCTGTGAACGGTGTTATCCATCGTTGCATAGGAGTGTCGCACCGGGGACCCGGCCTTCAACGACAGTCGTATTTTCCCGATATCGAGTTTTCGGGGTAAGGTGATCTTACCCGAGCCGTGCCACCTCCCTTCCTCACGAGCCCTCTCGGCATCCGCCGGCGAAATCCCCAGCATCCGGAAAAGTTCCGCATGGACCGCCTCCGCGCGGGCCGACGGGATCTTGTGACCTATTTCCCCTGCAAGGTTGAGGATCAATTCGGCCGTTGTGCGGCCACCCGGTGGATTGCAGGCCTTCTCCACCGTATGAATCTTACCGTCAAAACGTACCACGGTTCCCTCCGTCTCGGCAAGCGTGGACGCCGGAAGCACCACGTGAGCGGCTTTCGCCGTGCGCGTCAAGCTATGGTCCACCACAACCAGAGTCTCCAGGCCGCCGAAGATGGGACCGGCCTCCGGGTCGGAATACGGGTCCTCGAGAAAGACCAAGGCTCCGCGCAAACGGCCCGAAGAAAGAGCCTCCGCCAGGCTCACCCCCCCCTCGACGGCCAGCCTGGCGCCTTCGGAGTTTCCGTCGGCCCCAAGCAGCAGGAGACCGCCGCCGGGGGGAACCAGATGCCCGGTGGCCGTCTGGAGGCGGGCCAGAAGGGCAAGATCGTCCGTCGACCTTTCGGCGGTTTCCTCCAGATCATAGATGGCCACCACCTTCTTCCCGCCGGTGAAAATTTCCGCCAGGGCGTTCATCTTCGCGGAATTCACGCCGCAGACCCGCGCCGCTCCGCCCGGGGCGGTGCTTTCCAACAACTTCTTGAGCACCTCCAGCTCGTCTCCCCCGGGTCTTATCGCCTTCTTATTGGTCCCGACGTGCTCCATGACACGGCGCAAAACATCGGCCAGCAGGAGACCCGATGTCCCCCTTCGGGGATCGAGCCACAGTCGTGACGAGCGTACCAAATCGATCTCGTTCGAATTCACCACGACGATGCTTGCTCCCTTCCGGGCCAACCTTCGCAGCCTCATGCCGAGCACGGGATGAGTCGTGCCGGGATCGGCCCCGACAAGAACCACCGTGTCTGCGTCGTCCAGGTCGTCCAGGAAACAGGTGGAAGCGGTCCGACCGAGGAAATCGTCCAGATCGCTCCGGGGACCGCCCCGCCGGAACTGGCTGAAGCTCCCGATGTGGTCGGTGCCCAGGCCGGCCCGAGCGAACCGCCCCACCAGGTAACACTCCTCCAAAGTCATGCGGGCGGCGGCCAGAACGGCCATCGATTCCGGGCCGTGCCTGTCCCGGCAGCGCAAGAGGAGTCGTCCGGCTTCCCGCAGGGCCTCCTCCCACGGGACCTCCACCAACCGGCCGTCCTTCCTGATCAGGGGACTGCGGATCCGGTCGGCACTCTGGAGCAGGCCGATACCGAATCTCCCCTTGAAGCACAAGTCCCCCTCTCCATGCCGCGGATCTATTGGAGAAGTCGCCCACAGGAGACCATCCGTCACCACGTTCAGGTCCAGCGGGCAGGCCAGGGAGCAGAACCCGCACACCGAAGAGACCCGGGTGGATTCCCACGGCCCCTGCCGGCCATAGGGCAGCTTGGCAGTCAGCGCACCCGTGGGGCAGGACTCGATGCAGGCGCCGCAGGCGACGCAGGCGCTCTCGGCCAGCGCCCGTCCCATGGCGGGCTTGACCGTCGTGTCGAAGCCCCTTCCTACAAAACCGAGCACGGAGAGGTCGAGGACATCCCCGCAGGCGCGAATGCACCGGCCGCAGAGGATGCACTTGTTGGCATCGAATGTAACCAGTGGATGGCTGTCGTCCACCTTATGACGCCTGACCTGACCGGTCATACCCCCGATGTCCACACCGTATTCCATGGCATACTTGCGAAGGTCACATGTGAACCGGCTCTTGCAGCCGCACTCCATGCACCGGACGGCCTCCTCTTTCATGTCGGCCTCGGAAAGACCCTCCTCCACCTGTTGGAAATCCTTCCTTCTCTCCTCGGCTGCGCGCTCCGGCATCTTGCGGCGGGGGATGCGCACCACATCCTCGAAAACATGCTCCTGGACCGGGCCGAAGTCATCACGGCGGCAAAGGAACGCAGGCTCCTTTTTTTTCTTCTCGCCGGTCCGCAGATATTCGTCTATGGCCTCGGCGGCCAGGCGGCCTTGAGCGATGGCATCGATGACCACCGCGGGTCCACTGACCACGTCACCCCCGGCAAATACGCGGGGAAGGCTGCATGCCGTGGTGGCCGGGTCCACTTCAATCGTGCCCCCGGAGCAGATGGCCGGGCGACCATCATCCGGTTCACCGGAAAAAACTTCCGGTTCGGTCTCCTGGCCGATCGCCGGGAAGACAAATGAGCATGGATACTCGAACTCGGAACCCTTGACGGGGACGGGCCTGCGCCGTCCGCTTTTATCGGGCTCGCCCAGCTCCATGCGGATGCATCGGATACCCTTCAACCTGCCGGTTCCAGCATCTTTGATGACCTCCACCGGGGCGGTGAGCATCTCCAACCGGACACCTTCGTGCTCCGCCGCATCCACTTCCTCGTGATGAGCCGGCATCTCTTTCCGGGTGCGGCGGTAGAGAATGCTGACTTCTTCCGCGCCACAGCGAACCGCGGTGCGGGCGGCGTCCGTCGCGGAGTTCCCTCCACCCACCACCACAACCTTTCCATGAAGCTCCCGGGGCCCGTGAAGTTCGGTGTCTCTTAGGAAATCCAGGGCCGGTTCGATCCCCTCGGCATCCTCTCCCGGCACGCCCATCTTCTTGCCCAGGGGTGCGCCCAAGGCCAGAAAAATCGCGTCAAAACCCTCCTGCCGCAGGCCTTGCAAAGTGAAATCCCGCCCCAGCCTCTTGTTGCAGATGACCTCCACATCGAGGTCCAGTATGGCGTCTATCTCCCCGTCCAGCTCCGCCCGGGGAAGCCGATACTCGGGAATTCCATAACGGAGCATCCCGCCGAGGCGGGGCATGGCCTCGAAAATCGTGACCGAGTGGCCCCGGAGGGACAGATAGTACGCACAGGTCAAACCGGCCGGACCTCCCCCCACAAGGGCCACCCGCTTCAACGTGGGAGGCTTTCGCTCCAGATGAACGCTCGCGTGCTCGGAGACAAATCGCTTTACATAGTTGATCCCGACGGGTTCGTCCACCAGGGTGCGACGGCATCCCACTTCGCACTTTCTCACACACACCCTTCCGCAAACGACAGGCAGGGGGTTGCGCTCCTTGATCAGGCGCAGAGCCTCCCGGTAATGGCCAAGCCTCGCCAGGCCCAGGTACCCCTGGATATCCACTCCGGCCGGGCAGGCCAACTGTCCGGGACATACACAGTCGGCGTAGTGATCGGAGAGGAGAAGTTTCAGCGCGGTCTTCCGGGCACGCGTGATCCTGTCGCTTCGGGTGACGACCTCCATTCCGTCCCTGACTCGGGTGGTGCAGGAGGTCAGCAGCCCGCGGGAACCCTTGACCTCCACCACGCAAAGGAAACAGGAGCCGAAGGGCTCCAGCCTGGGGTCGTGGCAAAGAGTCGGGATCCGGTCCAGATCCTGCTCGCGGACCACTTCCACAATGGTCTGACCGGGGCGCGCCTTCACCGCCCGTCCGTTGATCGTAAGCTCCACTGGAAGGAGAGACCGTTTCTCGGCTATTTTCATGGGCATCACTCTATACTTTCAACACCGCATCCCGATTGCAGACAGTGATGCATTTTCCGCATTTTACACACTTGCTACGGTCGATCCGGTGGACCTCTTTTGCCTGACCGCTGATCGCCCCGGGGTCGCAGGCCTTGAGGCACATGCCGCATCCATTGCACTTCCCGGGATCGATGCCGAATTCCACCAGGGCCAGGCAGACCCTGGCCGGGCACTTTCCCTTGATGTGCGCTTCGTACTCGTCATGGAAATAACGAAGGGTGGTCAGCACCGGATTGGGCGCGGTCTGGCCCAGTCCGCAATTGGAGCTGGCCTTGATCTGCTCGCCCAGCTCCGCCAGGGTGTCCAGGTCTTCCGGTTTTCCACGTCCCGCGCAGACTTTCTCCAGGGTTTCGAGCATCCGCTTGGTGCCGATCCGGCAGAAGGTGCACTTCCCGCACGATTCGTTCTGGGTGAAGCTAAGGAAAAACCTGGCGATATCCACCATGCAGGTGGACTCGTCCATGACCACCATTCCGCCCGAACCCATGATCGCCCCGGTGGCGGTTATCTGTTCGTAGTCAACGGGCGTATCCCCCAGGGAAGCGGGGATGCATCCACCGGATGGCCCCCCTAACTGTGCCGCCTTGAATGGCCCCCCCGAGACGGTGCCGCCGCCGATATCGTAGATGATCTCGTTGATGGTGGTCCCCATGGGAACCTCCACCAGGCCGCCCCGCCTGACCTTGCCCGCCAGGGCGAAGACCTTGGTCCCCTTGGAGTTCTCGGTTCCGTAGGAACGAAAGGCCTCGGCCCGGTTGGAAATGATCCAGGCAACGTTGGCCAGCGTCTCCACATTGTTGATGCAGGTGGGATGTCCCCACAGCCCGGATTCGGTGGGAAACGGAGGCCTCACCCGGGGCATACCTCTCCTGCCCTCGATGGAGGCGATCAGCGCGGTTTCCTCCCCGCAGACGAACGCTCCGGCCCCTTCCTTCAAACGAATGGAAAAGTCAAAACCGCTTCCAAAAAGGTTGCGGCCGAGAAATCCTTTTTCCCGGGCGACGGCGACGGCGTCACGCAGCCGGCGAATCGCCAGAGGGTACTCCGCCCGGACGTATACGTATCCCTCCCCGGCACCGATGGCATAACCGGCGATCGCCATCCCTTCCAGGACGGAGTGGGGATCTCCCTCGAGCACGCTCCGGTCCATGAAGGCGCCCGGGTCCCCTTCATCGGCGTTGCAGATGACGTACTTGTGCTCGTCCTGGGAAGCCCGCGCAAGCCGCCACTTGGTCCCGGTGGGAAAACCGGCCCCTCCCCTACCCCGCAGGCCGGAACCGGCGATGGTCTCGATGACCTGCTCTGGGGTCATTTCGGTGACGGCTTGCTCGAGAGCCCGGTAGCCCCCCCGGGCCTGATAATCCTCGATGCGGGTGGGATCTATCTCGCCGCAGTTGCGAAGCACGATCCGCTTCTGCTTGGCGAGAACCTCCTCGCGGTCCACCACCCACTCTGCAACCACCCTTCCCCGACGCAGATGTTCCTCGACGATGCGATTCACCCGCTCCGGGGTCACCCCGCCATACAGCGTTCTGCGCCGGCCGTCTTCGAAGACCTCGACGAGCACCTCGCGATAACACAGCCCGATGCAGCCGGTCTCCTTCAGTACCAACCGCTCTTTCTCGGGTTCCAGAAGCTCCTTGAGCCGCTGTTGTACCGCCAGCCCTCCGGCGGCTACGCCGCAAGATCCCAGTCCGACCACCACCTCCCACATCGGATCCTCCCCCGATCGAGGAACGCTCACGCGGCCCGGTCCGCTTTTTTCCGATACCTGCGGAGAACACCCCGGAGCTTTTGGGGAGTGAGCCGGCCGAAGGCCTGGTCGTCGATCATCACCACGGGAGCGAGACTGCAGCATCCAATACAAGCAACCTCAATGAAGGTGAAGAGGCCGTCCTCGCTGGTCTCATCCCGGATGATTCCCAGCTCATCCCCCACCGTCTGGGCGATCATTTCCGCCCCTAAAACGTGGCAGGCGGTCCCCTTGCATACCCGAATGATGTGCTCGCCCAGCGGCCTGAGGCGAAACTGCTTATAGAAGGTGATGACCCCGAAGACCTCGCTGGCGGGGATGCGGGTCGCCTCGGCGATCTGCTCGATGGCCAACGGCGGCACATAGCCGTAGGAATCCTGGGCGGCCTGGAGCAGCGGGATCAGCATGCCCGGTTCGCCGCTGTGCCTCCACAGCATCCGACCGAAAGCCGGCACCACGATTTCCTTCACGTTTCCCGGATCCATTATTATTTTCTCCCCAGCTCACTACATGCCGATGAACTGCATGATGTTAAGGGTCTTGGCCCTGAGCACTCCCGGCCAGGACCGGAGCCTGGAAATAGCCTGACGAATCTCGTCGAAAGTACGGCCTTGAATGAGCAGGATGGCCACGCTGCATTCGTCGGTCATGTCGCAATAGATCACGTTCTCGTCGAAATAGTATTTCGTGTACAAGGAAGCCAGGACGGATTTATCAATCTCCAGCAATGCATAAGCAGAAAGAAGCTGTTTCTTCCTCTTGTCACCCACCTCTTCGCCCACTTCCTCTTCCACCTTCATCCGCTCGTAGGCACGAATGAAAGACTCCAGGTCCCTGCCCAGCAAGGGACGCTCGGAATAGTGGATTTCGAACTTCTCGATCTCCTGAAGAGGCTTGACGGTCCGTTTGACGAATTCCTGGATCCCCTGGCGGTCGGGTGCCTGAACAAGAAGGACGATATCCCAGTCACCCGTCACGGCATCGCAGTAGCACACCCCTTCGGCGAAGTAGAGCCTTGAGAAGCACTTGGAGAGATCGGCATCCGGCTTTCCCCGGAGAAACACATAAGCGCTCTGGGTGACATGAACCTCGGGTTTCACTTCCGGCCAGGGTGAGATCTCCTTTTTCTCCGTTGGGCCGATCCGCTGCATCTCGGCCTCCAACTCTCCCACTTCGAACGGCTTGTCGAGATAGGCGCTGCCGCGACGTTCCATCACCTTATCCACGGTGTGTTCATCGCCGTATCCGGAAATCACCACCACAGGCAGGTCCGGATAAACGTCCTTTATCACCTGCAAGAGCTGCAGCCCATCGATGTCCGGAAGGCGAATATCCAGGATCACGTAGTTGTGGGAAAACCCCGCCCGCCGCGCCGCTTCGATCTTTTCCAGGGCGGAAAGCCCCTTCTCGCAGTCTTCCACCTCATATCCGCGCTGGGCCAGTCCGACCGAAAGATGGCGGCGTATCGAGGCCTCATCGTCCACTACCAGCACCCTCTGAGTGTCTTTCATGGCGACCTCCGCTTCCTAAGTCCGTTGGCTTTCCCTGTCTCTGCGCGGTTGGTTTTATGCCTCCCTATAGAGCAAGCACCGTGCCGTCGGGCTCGGCCGTCCAATTCCTTGTTTTTCAAGCAAAAGATTGCCGGGCCACCGGGATCTTCCGGAGGGGGAAGTGTAAACATCGTTGACAGTTCTTGGCGAACTGCTCCAACGGGATCGCAAATCCCAACTGTCAAGAAACCTTACACCTGCCCGAAGTGCCATGCCCCCGATCGAATCGTCCTGGTGGCGCACGCCGAACAGGGGTGGCCCCCGCCATCCCCTATCGCAGCAGGATGGTGGTCAGCGCGGGGATGTACGTGATCGCGAGGACCCCGCACAGCAGGATCAGGAGGAAGGGCAAGGTGGCCCGGACGACTTCCATGAACGGACGGTCGAACCGGTAGGCGGAGAGGAAGAGGTTCATCCCCACCGGGGGCATCAGGAACCCGAGCTCCAGGTTCGCGAGGAAGATGATCCCGAGATGCACGGGGTGGATATCGTAGGCCGCGGCGAGGGGGGCGATGATCGGGACGACGACGACGATCGCCGAAAAAATGTGCATGAAGGCCCCGACGAGGAGCAGGAACCCGTTCAGGACGAGGAGGAAGAAGAACCGGGAGTGGATCGTCGCCCGGACCCACTCGAAGACCGCGTGCGGCACCCCGGCGTCGACCAGGTATCCCGTGAGCCCCGTGGCCGCCGCGAGAAGGATGAGGAACCCCCCCACGAGCCGCACGCACTCCGTCCCCGCTTCCGGGAACTGCCGGCGCAGGTCGATGTCGCGGTGGAGGAACACCCCCATGCAGAAGGCGTAGAGGACCGTCAACGCGGCCGCCTCCACGGTCGTCGCGAACCCCCCGAAGATTCCGAGGAGGACGATCACGGGGAGGAGGAGGTCCCACTTCGCATCCCACGCAGCCGCGCGAAGTTCCCCGAGGGAGAACGGCGTCCGCCGGGCGCCCGCCCGGACCCCCCCGCGGACGGCCCAGGCCGCCATGATCAGCGAGAGGAGGACCCCCGGCAGGAGTCCCCCCAGGAACATCCTGTCCACGGCGATCCCCGCCACGACCGCGTACAGGATCACCGGGAGGCACGGCGGGAAGAGGAGCCCAAGCGACCCCGACGCCGTGAGGAGACCCAGGGAAAATCTCTCCGGGTACCTCTCCGCGAGGAGCGCCGGCAGCAGGATCCCCCCCAGGGCCACGATGGTTACCCCGGAGGCGCCGGTGAAGGTCGTGAAGAACGTGCACACCAGCACCGTGACGACGGCGATCGCCCCGGGCATCCAGCCCACCAGCGCACGGAAGAACCGGACGAGGCGGCGGGAGACGTTCCCCACCGTGAGGAGGTACCCCGCGAAGGCGAACAGGGGGATCGTGGGAAGGGACGGCGAGGTGACGAGGCGGTAGATCTCGGCGGAGATGGACCCGAGGGGGACGTCGGCATGGCGGAAGAAGAGGACCGCTACCCCCCCGATGCCCGCGAAAAGCGGGGCCCCGAGGATCACCGCGCCGAGGAGAACGACGAGGGCGGCCGCGAACGGCGCGCTTCCGAGGATGAGGTCCGAGGAGACGAGCGCCGCGCCCGCGCCCGCGGCGGCCGCGACGGCCGCCCGGATCCCCCATTTCCCGGATGCCCCGCGCACGAGCCGCCACGCGACGAGGGCGAACCCCGCGGGGATCACGGCCTCGGCGAGCCACACGGGGAGGAACGGGACCACATGCTGCCGGTCGGCGAACTCCGCCCGGACGAGCTGGAGCCCCGACCAGGCGAGCAGAAGGGAGATCGCGGCCGAGATCGCCGCCACGGCGGCGCCGAGGATCCCACGGTAGGGCTCCCGGAACCGGTCCGGCAGGCGCCCGAGTGACAGGAGACGACCGTCCCGCGCGGCGATCGCCCCCCCCAAGAAGCCGATCCAGAGGGTCGCGTGCTGGACGAGGGCGTTCGATCCGGGAATTCCCGTTCGCCAGAGGCGGCGGCCGACGATCTCCAGGAGAGGAAGCGCGGCCATGCCGACGAGAAGGGAGATCGAAACCGCGTTCTCGACGCGGTCGAGGAGTTCCGACCGCGGTCTCCCCCCGGCGGAGGTGAGCTCGTGAAGCGCCTCCACCGTCAGCGGGCTCCGGCCTTTCGGGGTCATCGACCTGTTGGTTGCCCGCGGTGCGCGGCGCGGTATTCGTCGCGGTACTTCCGCGCGGCGTCGAACATGTCCGCGGGGATGATCTTTCCGCGGATCCGCGGGTAGACGTCCTCGACGGTCTTGCGCCACTCCGCCAGGGCTTCCGGCGGGACGTGGCTGACCTTGAGCCCGTTCTTCACCATGACCTTCACGGCCTCGTCGTTGAGCCTGCGGATCTCGCCGCGCAGGTTCTTCCCCGCCTCCCGCGCCGCCTCCAGGATCTTCGGCCGCAGGTTCTCCGGGATCCCGAGCCACGCTTTCCTGTCGATGATCGTGGCGCCCGTGAGCGGCACCCACCGGAGGTCGGCCATGTGCGGGGCGAGGCCGAACCACTGGAAGGCAAGGGCGGCAAGGGGGGTCGTATCGAAGGCGTCGATCAGCCCGGTCTGGAGGCCGGGCAGGATGTCGATCGAGGAGAGGGGAACGGGGTTGAACCCCGTCTCCTTGTAGAGCTGGATGAGGTTCGTGTCACCCGCCGAGATGAAAAGCTTCATCGCCTTGACCTCGGAGGGGCGGGTGAACGGCTTCTTCGCGAAGAAGTGGACCCAGCCGGCGTCCCCCCAGTTGAGGACGATCATCCCCTTCTCCTCGAGCCGGCGCTCGAGGACGGGGGAGAGCCGGTCCCGGACGTAGTCGAACTCCTCGTCGGATTCGTACATCATCGGCACGTGGAGGGCGTAGAAGGAGCGGTCGAGGTACGAGAGCCCGATCCCGGTGACGGCCGCCGCCTGGAGCTGTCCCACCCGCATCTTCCGGATCACCGCATCCTCGTCGCCGGACACGCCGCCGGGATAGATGCGCAGGATGACGGCCCCGTTGGTCGCCTTCTTCCACCCCTCGCCCATGTTCCTGAGGACCTTGTACCAGGACGACCCCTCCGGGGCGAGGGTGGCCATCTTGATGACGATCGGCCCCGCGTCCGCGGAAGAAACGGCGAGCGCGAGGAAGAGGAACAGGAAAACCGCGGAGGCGGCCGCGCGCCTACTCCACGAACAGCTCATCCACCCTCTCCTTGAGCCACCGCGCCTTGCGCTGCGCAATGAGGTTGGCCAGCCGGCGCTCGGGAGCTTCCCTTCGCGCGTCGAAGGCGAGCGCCCTGTCCAGGAGTTCCAGGAACTCCTTCCGGTCCTGCCGCCGGACCGAGACGCTTTCCGCGAAGGTCACCAAGGGCGAGACCTTCCTGCCCCGGGCAAGCTCCATCGCCCGTTCGAAGTGGCGCCGGGCCCGGGAGGCGGACCCCCCCATGGCCTCGGGGCGGCCGCCATCGAAGGCGATAAAATACTCGTGGACGGCGCCGTCGTCGAAATCCTCCTGGAGCGCGAGCGCCCGCCGCATCAGGGCCTCGCACCGGGGGAGATCCGCCAGCATCCCGGGGTCATCCTGCGATAGCGAGACCGCCAGGCTCCAGGATACCCCGGCCCAGAAGAGGAGCGGTACATCTTCTCGCTCCGCGAGCCGGGCGCCCTTGAGAGGATTCGCCGCGAACTCCTCGCGGAATCCGGCGTTGCCCGCGGAAAGCCCCCGGAGACCGTAATCCCTGGCGCGCAAAAAGAGGCGCCGCGCCCGCTCTCTGCCCGCCTGTGAAAGCGCGGGATCGGCTGCCTCGACGGCGTCCTGAAGGACGAAGGCCGCGGCGTACTGGGTGAAGCCGCGGGAAAGGGAGGTCAGCAGGCCCTGGTGATACGGCTGTTCGGAGAGGAGGGACTCCATCGCCTTCAGGGCGAAGGGGACGGAGTCGCGGACCAGCTCCGGGTCGTCGTCGGCCGCGAACCCCTCTCCACCCGACGAGACCGCGTCGGACACCCGGTGAAGCACGTACGTCCTCGGGGAGCATCCGCCGCCGAGTCCCGCAGCGAGGAGAAGCGCCGCCACGAAAGAAAGACCGCGCATCCCGGCTCTAATCCCGTTTCGCTGCGATTTCGACCCGGCCCGGATTCCCCAGGATCTC
>CAYILU010000005.1:0-2424 GCA_964364235.1 uncultured bacterium
TGGGGATCATCACCGGATCGATCTGGGCCGAGTACGCCTGGGGGTCCTACTGGAGCTGGGACCCGAAGGAGACCTGGTCGCTGATCACGTGGCTTCTCTACGCGGCACTCCTGCACGGGCGCCTGACGGTCGGGTGGCGCGGGCGGAAGGCGGCGATCCTGGCGATCATCGGCTTCTGCGCGGTCGTGTTCACGTTCCTGGGGGTCAACCTTCTCCTGCCGGGCCTCCACTCCTACACAAGCCTCTCAGGGTGATGGAAGGGTTTCCGGTGCAGAGTCTCGCAAATAAGCCGGCATTCGAACGCCGCTGCCGGGGACAGGCCCCTCACGCGGGCTTCCGATGAGCAGAATCGTCATAGTGGGCCTGAACCACCGGACGGCGCCGGTCGAGATCCGCGAGCGCCTCGCATTCCCGGCGGAGACCATCGGACACGCGCTCCGGGGACTTGTCGAACGCAGGGAGATCTCCGAGGGGGTCATCCTCTCCACCTGCAACCGGGTCGAGGTGTGCGTCCTGGCCGGAGAGGCCTACAAGGGTGCCGCTGCCGTAAAGGAGTTCCTGTCCGGCCACCACGGCATCCCGGGGGAGGAGCTGAACGGCTACCTCTACCACTACGAGGGCGAGGAGGCCGTGAAGCACCTTTTCCGGGTTTCGAGCAGCCTCGACTCGATGGTCCTGGGGGAGCCGCAGATCCTCGGGCAGGTCAAGGACGCCTACGGGTACGCCGCCGAGTTCCGCGCGATCGGCCCGATCCTCGACAAGTTCTTCAACAAGGCCTTCTCGGTCGCGAAGCGGGTGCGCACGGAGACGAAGGTCGCAAGCTCCGCCGTCTCGGTCTCCTACGCGGCGGTGGAGCTCGCGAAGAAGATCTTCGGGAACCTGAAGGACAAGACCGTGATGCTGATCGGGGCGGGGGAGATGTGCGAGCTGGCGGCGCGCCACCTCCTCTCCGCGGGCGTCAAGGGGATCCTGGTGACGAACCGCACGTTCGAGCGGGCCGTCAAGCTCGCCGGGGAGTTCAACGGGACGCCGGTGCGGTTCGACGAGCTCCTGTCCCACCTCAAGCTGGCGGACATCATCCTCTCCTCGACGGGGGCGCCTCACTTCATCCTGAAGAGGGAGGACGTGGAGGAGGTCATCCGGATCCGGAAGAACCGCCCGATGTTCTTCATCGACATGGCCGTCCCCCGGGACATCGACCCCGACGCCAACCAGATCGACAACGTCTACGTCTACGACATCGACGACCTGAACAACGTGATCGAGACGAACCTCGAGGAGCGGCAGAAGGAGGCGGCGCGCGCTGAGGAGATCGTCGCCGTCGAGGTGCGGGCGTTTTTCCGGTGGCTCGAGGCGCAGCAGGTCACGCCGACCATCGTGACGCTCCGGAAGAAGTTCGAGGAGATCAAGAACGCGGAAGTGGCCAAGGCGCTCTCGGTGTTAGGGACCGAGGACCCGAAGACGAGGAAGGTGGTGGAGTCGCTCGCTTCCGCGATCCTGAACAAGGTGCTGCACCCGCCGGTCGCGGCGCTCAAGAAGGACGTCGACGGGCGCGACGTTACGGAGCTGGTGGCCACGGTCCGGGAGCTCTTCGACCTGCCGGAGGACGGCGGGCAGACGCCCCCCCCGGGCGAACCGAAAGAAGGAGGGGAAATTGGGTAAGCCGAGCGGGACAATCCGCCTCGGGAGCCGGGGGAGCAAGCTGGCCCTTTGGCAGGCCGGGTTCATCCGGTCCGAGGTGGAGCGGAAGACCGGAAGGAAGGTGGAGATCGTCAAGATCAAGACCACGGGCGACACGATCCTCGACGTCCCGCTCGCCCGTGTCGGGGGGAAGGGGCTTTTCGTCAAGGAGATTGAAGAAGCCCTCCTCGAGGGGCGGGTGGACCTCGCCGTCCACTCGATGAAGGACGTCCCCACGGACCTGCCCGACCCGCTGACGATCGTCGCCATCACGAAACGCGAGGATCCGCGGGATGCGTTCCTCTCCAACAAGGTGAAGCGGTTCGAGGACCTGCCGGAAGGGGCGAGGGTGGGCACCAGCTCGCTGCGCAGGCAGACCCAGCTCCTGGCACTTCGCCCGGACCTGGTGATCCTCGACAACCGGGGGAACCTGGACACCCGCATCCGGAAGATGGAGGAGGGGAAGTTCGACGCGATCATCCTCGCCGCCGCCGGGTTGCGCCGCCTGGGCTGGGAGAAGAAGATCACCCAGATCCTGCCCGAGGAGACGTCCCTTCCCGCCATCGGGCAGGGTGCGCTCGGGATCGAGATCCGGCGCGACGACAGGGAAACGAGGGATGCCGTCTCCTTCCTCGACGACCGGGACACCTCGGTCGCGGTTCGCGCGGAGCGCGGGTTCCTGAAGCGTCTCGAGGGCGGCTGCCAGGTTCCGATCGCCGCCTACGGGCGCACGAAAGGAAATTC
>CAYILU010000005.1:2524-20871 GCA_964364235.1 uncultured bacterium
TCGAGGGCGGCTGCCAGGTTCCGATCGCCGCCTACGGGCGCACGAAAGGAAATTCAGTATCCCTGGAGGGGATGGTGGGGCGCCCCGACGGGTCGCGGATCATCCGGGGGAGCGCGCGGGGGAGCGTCGCCGACCCGGAGGCGATCGGGGTGGCCCTGGCGGAGCAGCTGCTTGCGCGGGGGGCGAAGGAAATCCTGGACGAAGTGTACAAGGCTGCGGGGAAATAGGCGGCCTAGCCGCCGAACGGCGATGTCGCTGACAGGGAAAAGAATCCTCGTAACGCGAAGCGAGGACCAGGCGGAAGAGCTCGCCGCCCTGATCCGCGGGAGGGGCGGGGTCCCGGTCCTCTTTCCCACGATCCGGCTGGTTCCCCCCGATGACTCCCGGCCCCTGGACGACGCGCTCGCCCGGCTCTCCTCCTTCGACTGGCTCCTGTTCGCGAGCGCCAACGCGGCGCGGTTTTTCTGCGCGCGTGCGGCGGAGAGGGGGATCCCCGCCCCGCCGGAGGGGGTGCGCGTCGCCTGCGTGGGTCCCGGCACGGCGCGGGAGCTTGGCCGGTCCGGGCTCACGGTCCACCTCACTGCGGAGCGGCACACCGCGGAAGGGCTGGTTGCGGCGCTCCGGCGCGAAGGGGTGGCAGGCAAGCGGTTCCTGCTCCCCCGGGCCGGGGAAGGGCGCGATGTGATCCCCGCGGAGATCGGCCGGGAGGGGGGATTCGTCGAGACGGTGGTCGTCTACCGGAACGGCCTGCCCGCGAGAGACGAGGCCGCCGCGCGGGAGATCGCCGCGTCTCCGCCGGACGTCTGCACCTTCGCCTCCCCCTCCGCATTACGGAATTTTTTCCTGCTCCTCGGGGAGCGGGACGCGGCGGAAACGCTCTCCCGCAGCCGGATCGCGGTGATCGGAGAGGTGACCGCCCGGGCCGTCGAGGAGAGGAAATTACCGGTGGACATCATGCCCGAAAAATATACGCTGTTGGGGATGGTGGAGGCGATCGACCGACGCCTCTCTTCCCACGCCGGCAACGGAGGACCGAAGCGATGAACTTCCCCGAATACCGACCGCGGCGGCTGCGGAAAAACGAGATGTTCCGCCGGATGGTCCGGGAGACCAGGCTCTCGGTGGACGACCTGATCTACCCGCTCTTCGCGGCCGCGGGGAAGGGGATCCGCAAGGAGGTCCCCTCGATGCCCGGGGTTTACCAGCTGAGCGTCGAGAACATGGTGAAGGAAGTGAAGGAGGTCAAGTCCCTCGGGATCCCGGCGATTTTGCTGTTCGGCATCCCGGCGAAAAAGGACGCCGTGGGTTCGGACGCCTGCTCCGACAAGGGAATCGTCCAGACGGCGGTCCGGGCGGTCAAGGACGCGGTCCCCGGCGTGATGGTCGTCACCGACGTCTGCTTCTGCGAGTACACGGACCACGGGCATTGCGGGATCCTGACCCGGGACGGAGAGGTCGACAACGACGCCACGCTGGCCATCCTGGCGCAAAGCGCGGTCACCCACGCACGGGCAGGGGCGGACATGGTGGCCCCCTCGGACATGATGGACGGGCGCGTCGCGGCCATCCGGGAGGCGCTCGACAGGGAGGGATTCCCGGGAACCCCGATCATGTCCTACGCCGCAAAGTACGCCTCCGGCTTCTACGGGCCGTTCCGGGACGCCGCGGAGAGCACGCCGAAGTCCGGGGACCGCAAGTCGTACCAGATGGACCCGCCCAACGCACGCGAGGCGCTCCGGGAGGTCGCCCTGGACGTCCGTGAGGGGGCGGACATCGTCATGGTCAAGCCCGCGCTCGCCTACCTCGACATCATCCGGCGCGTCCGCGAGGCGTTCGACCTCCCCGTGGCGGCCTACAACGTGAGCGGGGAGTACTCGATCGTGAAGGCGGCCGCGAAGTTAGGCTGGATCGACGGGGACCGGGTGATGATGGAGATCCTCACGGGGATCAAGCGGGCGGGCGCCGATCTCATCCTCACCTATTCCGCCAAGGACGCGGCGAGGATCCTTTCGGAGTGACGGCGATGAACCGCTTCGCGCGCAACGAAAATCCGGCGGGAGAGTGAAAGGATGACCTTCCGCTGGCAGGACCAGAGGGATCTCTTCAAGGACGCGCGCCGGGCCCGGTACGTGTCCCGTCTGGTCGCCAAGGCCGCGGACCTCATACTCGCGATGTCGCTGTGGCACATTCCGGGCGCCGCGGGCGCCTTCGCGTCCCTCTTCTACATCCTGATGTGCGACGGCTTCCCGGGCGGGCGAAGCGCGGGGAAGTGGCTGACGGGCCTGAAGGTCGTCCGCGTCGACCGGGACGGGATGGATTTCCAGTCGTCCCTCCTGCGAAACCTGACCGTGGCCGCGCCGTTCCTGCTCTACCTCGTCCCCGTCGCGGGACCCTTCCTGGCGTACACCGTGGGGCTGGTCGTCCTCCTCGTCGAGGCCTACCTCGGCTTCTACGACGCCGACGGCCAGCGGGCGGGCGACACCCTCGCCGAAACGCTCGTCGTGGAGCACCGCCAGGTGACGGATGAAGCCCCTCTTTCTGATCGACGGGCATAACGTCCTCTACCGCACCTTCTTCGGGGTTCCCCGGCTTTCCGCGCCGGACGGGACGCCCACCAACGTCGTCCTGGGAGTCGCCCGGATCCTGCTCAAGGTCCTCCGGGAGGACAAGCCCGCCGCCATCGCGGCCGTCTTCGACAGCCGGGAGCCGACCACGCGCCACGCACTCTACCCGGAGTACAAGGCGAACCGCCTGAAGGTCCCCGAGGACCTCGCCGCGCAGATCCCGATGGTGAAGGAGGTTATCGACGCGCTGGGCGTGCGCCGCATCGAGGTGCCGGGCGCGGAGGCCGACGACATCATCGGCACCCTGTCCCGCATGGCCGAGGAGCGGGGGATGGAAACGGTCATAGTCTCGTCGGACAAGGACCTCTACCAGCTGGTCTCCCCGAAGGTGCGGGTGCGGGACGGGTTGAAGGAGCGGATGGTGGGGGAGGCGGAGGTCCGGGAGACCTTCGGGGTCGAGCCCTCCCAGGTGGTGGACCTCCTGGCGCTCGCCGGCGACCCTTCCGACAACGTCCCCGGCGTCCCCGGGATCGGAGAGAAGACGGCGGGGGAGATGATCCGGGAGTTCGGGACGCTTTCGGAACTTCTCGCCCACCCCGACCGGCTCAAGGGGAGCCGCAGGGAGAAGATCGAGAAGAACGCCGGGACGGCGAGGCTCTGCCGGACGCTCCTGACGATCGACCGCCACGTGACGCTGAAGGAGAGCCTTGACGATCTCGCCCTTCGCCCGATGCAGGCCGGACGGGTCGCATTCCTTTTCCGGAAACTGGGGTTCAGGAAGCTGCTCGAAGAGCTGGGGCTGGACATGGAGCCCGCCCTTCCACTTCGCGATGCGGCGCCGGCCCGTCCGCGGGAGTGGGCGAGGGTTTCCGGGGCGGCGGATCTTTTTCCCGGCGTCGGTGAGGGGACGCTCTCCGGGGCGGCGATCGTCACCGGAGGAAAAGGGTGGGCAGGCGTTTCGGCGCCCGGCCGCGGGACCTTCGTCCTCCCCGAAACCGGGGTCGCGGAAGCCCTTCGGCGCCTTGGGGACCTCTGCGAAAGGATCTTCATCTTCGACGGGAAGGCTCTTCTCCGTGCCCATGGTGGCCCCCCGCCGGGGAAGCCCCTGCCGCTCTTCGACCTGCAGGTTGCCGGGTACCTCCTCGCCCCCGACGACGGGACGCCGACCCTGGGCAAGCTTTTCGCGCGGCACCATCCCGAAGGCTCGGGTGCTGCGGCTTCGGTCGCGCCGGAAGACCGTGCGGCCGCGGATGCGGGGGCGCTCCTTTCGCTGGGCCTCGTCCTGGACGGGAAGCTCGAGGAGGCGGGCCTCACGCAGATCTTCCGGGACGTCGACATGCCTCTCCTGCCGGTCCTTTACCGGATGGAGGAGGCGGGGATCCGGATCGACACGGAGATCTTCCGGGATCTGTCCGGGGAGCTTGGAAGGGGGATCCGGGCGATCGAGGAGAGAGTCGCACGGATCGCCGGGGCCGACTTCAACATCAACTCTCCGAAGCAGCTGGCGTTCCTGCTCTTCGAGAAGCTGGGGCTCCCCCCGGTGAAGAAGACCAAGACCGGCTACTCGACCGACGTGGAGGTCCTGGAGCAGTTGCGGAACGCCCACGAGATACCGGCCCTCGTCTTAGAATACCGCGGGCTGGCCAAGATCAAATCCACCTACGTGGACGTGCTGCCGGAAATGGTCGACCCCCGCGACGGCCGGATCCACTCGACGTTCAACCAGACCCAGGCCGCCACCGGGCGCCTCTCCTCCTCCGAGCCGAACCTCCAGAACATCCCCATCCGCACGGACCTGGGCCGGCGGATCCGATCCGGGTTCGTGGCGGAATCCGGCTGCCTCTTCGTGGGGGCGGACTACTCCCAGGTGGAACTGCGGCTGCTGGCGCATCTCTGCGGCGATCCGGGGCTGACCCGCGGGTTCCTCGACGGTGAGGACATCCACGCGGCGACCGCCCGGGGGGTCTTCGGGGTCTCCCCTTCCGAGGTCACCCCCGAGCTTCGCAGGAGGGCGAAGGTGATCAACTTCGGGATCCTGTACGGGATGAGCCCCTTCGGGCTTTCCCGGGAGCTGGGGATCGCGGGGAGGGAGGCGAAGGAGTACATCGACCAGTACTTCAGCCGCTACCCGGGAGTGCGCGACTACATCGAGCGGGAGAAGGAGCAGGCGGCGAAGGAAGGGTACGTGAGGACCATCCTCGGGCGGCGCCGGTACCTGCGGGACATCAATTCCCGGAACAAGGTCCTCCGGGAGGCGGCGGAGCGGATGGCGATCAACGCGCCGATCCAGGGGAGCGCCGCGGACATCATCAAGCTGGCGATGATCCGCATCGACCGGGAATTCGGGGAGCGCGGGATGAGGTCCCGCCTGGTCCTCCAGGTGCACGACGAGCTCATAGCCGAGGCCCCGGAGCGGGAAGCGGACGAGACCGGGAGGATCGTGCGGGAGGCGATGGAGGGGGTGGTCACCCTCTCTGTCCCCCTGACCGTTTCCGTCAGCCGGGGGAGAAACTGGGGGGAAATCCATTGATCCACGCCTCCTGCCGATGAATAGATCCGGGAAAAGATCCGTCCTATGAGTGAAAAGGAGAAAACGGGCGCCCCCGACGAGGTGCTGATCCGCGCCTCCCTGGGGGGCGAGGAGGGGGCGTTCCGGGAGCTTATGGAACGGTATAAAAACCGCGCTTTCCACGTGGCGGTCGGGATCACCGGCGACCCGGACGACGCGCTCGACGTGGTCCAGGACGCCTTCGTGAAGGCGTACTACAACCTGAAGGAGTTCCGGTTCGGCTCGAATTTCTACACCTGGTTCTACCGTCTCCTCGTGAACCAGGCGATCGACAGGTGGCGCAAGTCGTCGAGGTCCCGGACCGTTCCCCTCGACGAGAAATGGCTTTCCGAAGAGGCGTCGCCGCCCGACTCCTTCGCGTACCCGAGGACCCCGGAGGAGCTCGCGCAGAACCGGCAGCTGTCGGAGGCTCTCACGAGGGCGATCGCGGCTCTCCCGGAGTACCACAGGGCGGTCGTCCTCCTGCGGGAGGTGGACGGGCTCGCGTACGAGGAGATCGCCGAGGTTCTTCACTGTTCGGTGGGGACCGTGATGTCGCGCCTCCATTACGCACGGGCGAAACTGAAAGAGGCGCTGAAAGGGTTTCGGGAAGGGTAACGTCATGGAATGCGGAAAGGTGTTACAGGTTTTACAAGAAGAGATCGACGGGCGGCTCCCGCCCTCCGTGGCGGCCGGGGTTCGCGGCCACATGGAGTCCTGCGCCTCCTGTGCCGCAGAAGCCGCGGCGTACCGGCGCGTGGGGGAGCTCCTCCGGGTGTGGACCGCGGCGCTGGAAGCGGAAAAGGCCCCGCAGCTGGACGCGATGTGGACCCGTGTCCGCGCGGGGATCGACGAGCGGAAGGACCGGGGCCGGTTCGCCTCCCAGGCGCGTAAGTGGTTCTGGCTACCCGCGGCCGCGGCGCTTGCGGGTTTGGCCCTCCTGTTCTATTCTTCGGATGTGAGCAGGGCCCCGTTTAACCCGAGCAGCTTCGATGTCGCGGTGGAGGACCTCGAATCGGACACCGCAACGGTGGCCCTCGTGGACAGAGGGGAGGACCTCCCCCGGGTGATCTGGATCTTCGAAAATGACAAGACCTGAGGCCCGTCCGGGGATTTCCGCCCCGTTCATCGTATTCCTCGCTCTCTTCCTCTTCGCCGGCGGCGCGGCGTCCGCTTCCCCGGATCCGGTTACCGTCGAAATCGGCGTGGTCGTCGCCTCCGGCAAGGGAAGCTCGATCGACCCTTCCCTCTCCTCCCTGCGCACGAAGCTGCAGTCGATGTTCAACTACTCCTCCTACAAACTGCTCGACCGGATGAAGCGCCCTCTTGCGATCGGGGAAACCGGGGATTTCAATCTCCCCGGGAACCGCACGATGCGGGTGACCCCGGTCAACGCCCCCGGGAACAAGATCCGGCTCGCGGTGCAGATCATGGAGGGGGGGAAAAACCTCCTGACCACCACGCTGGGGTTGAGCCGCGGGGGGATGGTTCTGGTGGGGGGGCCCCCCCACCAGTCCGGCGTCCTGATCCTCCTCATCTCCGCCGAGTAGCCGCCAACATCGATGCCCCAAGCTTCAGGTTGAATATCTTTCCTCCCCCCGTCGTCTGATGGGTGGAAAGGGAACTTTTTCGAGGGAGGCCGGGTTTAATCCGGCAGGGCCGAAACCGTCGGAAGGAGGAAGAGACGATGAAAAAGATAGTGGCCATGATCGTTGCGGCGGGCCTGCTGGGCGCCATGGCGGCTGCCCCCGCGGTCGCGGGGGACCGCGGATGGGCGACGGCCGGCAAGATCCTCACCGGGGTCATCGGGCTTCATATCCTGGGGAACGCCCTCGCGAACCCCTACCCGTACCATGCCCCCGCGTACGCCCCGCCGCCAAGGGTTTACTACCCCCCCGAACAGGTGTGGGTCCCGGGGCGTTACGAGACGCGGCTCGACCGGCAGTGGGTCCCCGGCCACTGGGAGATCGAGCGGGCCGGCCGTCACCACGACCGGGATGATGACGACTATGACGATGACGGCGGCTACCGCCGTGAAACCCGCCGGGTCTGGATTCCCGGGCACTACCGGGACGTCGAGGTGAGGATGTGGGTCCCCGGCCACTGGGAAGGGTAAGATCCGCGAAGGCTGACCCGTAGGTCTGTCAACCCAACCTCCATGACCCCCGGATCGATCTCCGGGGGTTTTTTTTGTTGTCTCCGTCTCCCCGAGGGCTATCCTTGGAAATTGCCGGGCGAAAACATTCCGGACCCGACGAAAGGCAGCGCCCGTGACCGATCATCCCGTATCCGCCCCTGCTTCCTCTTTAAGAAACTCCCTCTGGAACCTCCTGTTCCGGATCGTTTCCTCCACCGACCATTCGAGGACGGTCTGGACCGCCGCCCTGCGCGGCGCCTGTCTCGCCTTCTTCAAGGAGCCGATCGACGATCTGCCCGCGGCGGACAACGACGCGTCGCGCGCCGCCTTCCGGGATCGCTTCTTCTCCCTGCCGGATCACCGCCTCTACGACCTTTTCGAGTTCCTGCTCGTGGACGACAGGGCGGGCCTCAAGGAGGTGGACAGGAAGCTTCTCCGGCGCAGCCTGAACGAGATCCTGGAGCAGGAGGGTGCCCCGGTCCGCCTCCTTCGCGACAAGTTCGTCCCCCTCCCGGATTCCCTGGGGTTCGACGCGGTTGCGACGGCGGAGGAGAAACTCGATTTTTTCGACCTCGCGGCGGCCTCCCGCCACCTGGATGCCGCGCTTGCCTATCTTTCCAGGCGGCCCGTGCCGGCGTCGCAGGAGGCGGTGCGGGAGGCAACACTGGCCGTGGCTGCGGTGGTCCGCAGCCTCGGGGACAAGGAGGGGAAGATCGCCCTGGGGACCGTCGTTCCCGTTGCCGGCACCTTCAAGATTTCATCGGACCTTCTGGCCGGGATGGAGGCGACCCTGCGCCGGTGCCATGCCGTGAGCGGCCTGCCGGGTTCCGGACCCGTCGGCGCTGCCGTCGCCCCCCCCGAGGCGACTTTCCTCGTCGTCTTCTGCTCCTCGGTGGTCAACTACCTGCTTACCCTGGCTTCATTCCCGAAACCATACGGCGAAACGGGGGAAAAGGGAAGTGGCTGAAAAAGGTTGACAACGGAAACGGCTTCTAAATACTATATAGACTATAGACATAATATGGGAGGTTCACATGAACAAATGGTTCCGGGATAACTCGTTGTCGATCGGATGCACGCCGCTGGTGAAGCTGAACCGGATCGTCGACGGGGCGGGTGCAACCGTGCTGGGGAAGGTGGAGGGGCGCAACCCGTCTTATTCCGTGAAGTGCAGGATCGGAGCCTCCATGGTATGGGATGCGGAGAAGAAGGGGCTTATGGGGCCGGGAAAGACCATCGTTGAGCCGACCTCCGGGAACACGGGCATCGCCCTGGCCTTCGTGGCCGCCGCCCGCGGCTACGAGATCATCCTGACGATGCCGGAGACGATGAGCATCGAGCGCCGCATGGTCCTCAAGGCGTTCGGGGCAAAGCTGGTCCTGACCGAGGGGGCCAAGGGGATGAAGGGGGCGATCGAGAAGGCGGAGGAGATCGTCGCCTCCGACCCGGCAAGGCACTTCATGCCCCAGCAGTTCAAGAACCCCGCGAACCCGAAGATCCACGAAGACACCACGGGGCCGGAGATCTGGGAGGACACCAACGGCGGCATCGACGTCCTGGTGTCCGGCATCGGAACGGGGGGGACGATCACCGGGGTGTCGCGCTACATCAAGAACACCAAGGGAAAGAAGATCGTCTCCGTGGCCGTCGAGCCGACCCACAGCCCGGTGATCACGCAGGCTCTGCGCGGCGAACCGTTGAAGCCCGGTCCTCACAAGATCCAGGGGATCGGAGCGGGGTTCATCCCGGACGTGCTCGATCTCTCTCTCGTCGACCGCGTGGAGCTGGTGACGAACGAGGAGTCGATCGAGTATGCCCGCCGCCTGGCGAGGGAGGAGGGGCTCCTCTCGGGAATCTCGGCCGGCGCCGCAGTCGCTGCAGCCGTCCGGCTGGCGAAGCTCCCCGAGTTCGCGGGGAAGACGATCGTCGCGATCCTCCCCGACGCGGGAGAGCGCTACATGACGACGGTTCTGTTCGAAGGGTGGTTCGATCAGGAGACGGCCGCCAACACGATATAGCGTAGGGGGACATTCCTGGTTTTATCAAGTCCCAGGTTGAGGAGTGTCCCCCCCCATCCGCACACCGACGTAGAGGGTGACGATCCCGAAGGTGAGCGGGTAATGCTCGACGATTTCGCAGCCGGCCGCGCGCATCATCTCCGCGAACGCGGGGGGGGCGGGGAACGACTGCACCGACTCGGGCAGGTAGGCGTAGGCGCTCCGTTTCGAGAAAAGGCCGCCGACCCGCGGGAGCACCTTGGTGAAATAGAAGCGGTAAAGGGCTCCGAAGGCGGTGCCCTCCGGCTTCGAGAACTCCAGCACCACGACCTGCCCGCCGTGCCTGACGACCCGGCACATCTCCCCGAGGCCCCGCTCGCGGTCCCCCACGTTCCGGATCCCGAAGGCGATGGAAGCGGAGTCGAAGGCGCCGTCGCGGAACGGGAGCGACTCGCAGGGGGCCCGCACGAAGGCGATTCTCCCCGGTTTCCCCGGGCGGCTCGCCTTTTCCCGGCCGATCCGCATCATCTCCAGGGAGATGTCCGACCCTGCGACGTACGCACCGTCCCCTTTTTGCCTCAGGATCTCCAGCGCGACGTCGGCGGTTCCCGTCGCCACGTCAAGATGCCGTCCGCCCCTCGCCGGCAGGATCCGGGAAACGGCCTCCCGCCGCCAGGTCCGGTCCCTCCCGAGGGAGAGGAGCCGGTTGAGGAAGTCGTATCTCGGCGCGATCGCGGAGAACATCTCGCCGATCCTTCGGTTCCTGTCGTCCATAAGGTGGATCAGTATACCAGTCTCCTTTCCGGAATAAATAAAGGAGGAACCATTCAACGAAATCCGGGTTAAATACGTCATGGAACCAAAGTGCGAAGGTGAATTTACCTCCCTGTCGCCCGTCCAATGGGTATGGGATATCATGGTGAAGGGGGTCGATCCGATATGAAGCGCATTTCCGCATTCTCCGTGTTCATTGCTGCATTGGTCGTCCTGTCGGTCTCGGCGCTCTCGAGGCCGGTCCTGGCGGAGGAAAGGGAAAACGGGGACGAGGGGTTTTCCGCGTACTCGGTGGCGCGCCTGAAAGTCTTCGAGGGGACGGCCTGGGTGCGCCTGCCGGATTCGGGCGAGTGGGAGGAATTCACCACCAACAGTCCGGTTCCCGAGAGGTCCCGCGTCAACATACCCGAAGGGTCCGAGGCCGAGCTCCAGTTCCACGGGGGCCAGTTCGTCCTTCTCACCGGCGGGACCGAAATCGACGTCCGCAGGTTCGACGAGCAGGCGTCGGCCTTCCGGCTCCGCTCGGGCGAAATCCGGTTCGATCTTCCCCCGGAGGATTTTTCGCCGGCGCGGGTGGCGATTCCCGGCGACGGGAAGGTGAGTTTCCCTGTGCCGGGGCGGTACTGGCTGTCCACACAGGAGGACGGGCAGACGCGCCTGGTGGTCCGTTCCGGCGAGGCTGCCGTCACGGTCGAGCGGGGTGACTTCCGCGTCAAGGCCGGCGAGGCGGCGATGATCGGCCAGGAGGTTCGAATCACCGCCTACACCGGCCGTGAGGACGACAAATACGCGGCCCCCACGCCCCTTTCCGAGGAGGAAAGGAAGGTGGACGCCCCCCCCGCCACGGTGCAGGAGCTTCGGGACTACGGCGAATGGGTCAACACGACCGACTACGGCTACGTGTGGCGCCCCCGTGTCGTCGTCGGCTGGACCCCCTACTATTACGGGCGATGGGCCTGGGTGTCGCCCTTCGGGTGGACGTGGGTGTCGTATGAGCCGTGGGGCTGGTACCCCTACCATTACGGGTGGTGGGCGACCGACCCGGTCTACGGCTGGATCTGGTGCCCGTACCGTTCGTTCGCTTCCGTGAGCCTCACATTCGGTTTCGGTCACGTCCGTCATTACCACAGGGGAACCTATTTCTACCCGGGGACCGTGCGCTTCGTGAGGGAAGCCGGAAACGTGCGGTGGATCCCGCTGCGGCCCGGGGAACGGTTCGCGCGGGCCGGCTTCACGCGGTCCGATCCGCGGCTCGTCCGCTGGGAGAGGCCGCTGGAGCGAAATGCGGTTTTCGTGAGGACGGGTAGAGACCGGGGGAAGGGGGAGTGGCGCGACTGGTCGGCCGTCCGCAAGGACAGGCGCGACGTCGTGGTGAGGGCTCGCGGGGAACGCATTGGGCAGCCTCCGCCCCGCCCGGTTGCTCCCCGGCGCGACGAGGGCGCCGCCGTCAAGCGGCGGACGGAAAAGGTCCGCCCCGAAAAGCCGGCGCGCGTGCAGCCGCGAACCCAACCTGACCGCAACAAGGTGGTGCGTCCCCCGGAGGGGAGGAGCGTGCCGGACAAACGAAAACCCGAGCCAGGGCCCGCAGTTCGCCCTCAGGTGGAGCGCCCGCCGCGTCCTCAGCCGGAATCCGGGATTCGCGAAGAGCGGGTGATACCAAAACAGCCCGGGCGGATGGAGAGGGTGGAGCCGAAGCCCCGCGTCGAGACGCCGCCTCCCCGGGTGCAGGAACGGCGTGAAGATCCGGCGCGGCGCGAAGTGCCGGCGGACATGTCCCCGCGGCCGGGAGCCGATTCCGATCCCGGCGGAGGGGACCGCTTCAATACCGGCGGGCGTGGCGAGAGGGGAGGTGGGAACCGGCGTTAAGCGAGGTGGGGGATTTGGCGCAAACAGGTCATTTCCATCATAAGGTGCAACCTGTGGGTATTTCTGTAACTATTTAATAATAAATTAATAATTGGTATTGTTTTATTTATGGCATTGTATTTGCTGTGACCTCCTGATAACAAACTGCGGAGGTCGCACGATGCAATTAACCGGTATCCGAAAGTCCCTCGTCGGGTTTTTCCTCGTGGCGTTGGTCCTCCTCGCGGCCCCCGCGGTCGCGGTGACGCTCCGCCCAGGGGACAACGCGCCCAACTTTTCCCTGAAGGACATCGACGGGAACAAGGTTTCCCTCGATCAGTTCCGGGGGAAGACGGTCGTGATCGCGTTCTGGTCCACCTGGTGCTCGCGTTGCGAGGAGGAGCTCGGTTTCCTGAAGGAGAGCTTCGGGAAGCGGAACGACGTGGTCGTCCTCCTGGTCAACCAGGATTCCGAAAAATCGGTGTCCCTCCTCCGCATCCGCACGGTAAAGGAGAAGCTGGGGATCACCTTCCCTATTCTAATGGACGAAGGTCTCTCGCTCTGGGAAGATTTCGGGATCAACGCCCTCCCGACCTCCGTCGTCATCGGAAAGAACGGGGTGGTCAAGATGGTGGAGTCGAACTTCTACTGGGCCTCGCCCGAGAAACTTCTGGAAGCGGTGGAGCAGAGCTGAGAACGGCCTTCAATTAAGATTTTACGCCGGTTATTACGGGGAGGGGTAACCCTGTCGGCCGGGGTTCGCGAGGGTACAGGTAGAGAGAGAGCGCCAGGTTTTTCGCTTCTTCCCGCCGCTTGATTCCGCCCGTCAGGGTGGCCTCCCGAACCTCTTCCAGGATCGACTCCACAAGCGGCCCGGCCGGGATCCCCGCGTCGAGCAGCTCCTGACCGGTCAGGAGCTGCGGCCTCCTCCCGGCTCTGGCGAGCAACGAACGGAAATCCGCCTCCTCCAGGCCCTCCGTCTTTCGGACCGCCCCGTCGAGGGTGAGCAGGGTATCCGGGGTTTTCCACATCCCGAGGAGGGATTCGAGGCGGGCGTGCCGGTTCCGCAGAATCCCGGCGTGCGCGAGCCGGTTCCGGTCCTCCAGGAGCCGTACGACGGTTCGGACCTGAGGGAACTGGAGGCGGCGCGCGGTGGCCTCCGTCCGGGGGAGACGAAATATCTTCCGTTCGTCCGTGGTGGAAAGCGCCGGTTTCTCACCTTTGGGTTTTTCGTGGAAGGTTCTTCCCAGATTTTCTTCGCATTCGGCCTTCGCCGTGTCCACGAGCAGGTTGGCGAAAAGCAGCGCGGGCGGGAGGGGCCGGCCCAGCGATTTCTCCAGGAACCGGTACCGTCGCTTCATCCGCTCCGTGGAATCCCCGTCCCCCGCGGCGGTTTCGGGGAGGAGAGCCCGGAGGATGCCCGCGCGGGAAAGGTCCTCCACCGTTCCCGCAGGGTTGGCCGAGAGGGAGCGGAGCAGCTCGCCGGCGACGCGTTCTCCGGAGACCGAACGGAGGAGGTTGGGGGCCGCCCGGAGGATCGCTTTCCAGGTCCCCTTTTCGATCGATCCTCCCCGCCTCTCATTTTTCTGCCGGATGGCGCGGAGGATCCGCAGCGGGTCTTCCCGCAGACGCTCCTCCGGCTTCCCCACTCCCCGGATGAGCTTTCGCCTCAGGTCGCCGATGCCGCCGAAAAAATCGACGACCGAGCCGGCCAGGAGGTTCCCCTCCGGACGGAACGCGAAAAGGAGGCTGTTGATCGTGAAGTCCCGCCGCGCGGCGTCTTCCCGTGCGTCGACGTCCTTCGTCCGGATGGTGAAATCGCGGTGCCCCGGCCCTGTGGAGCGCTCCGCGCGAGCCAGCGCCACGTCGATCTCCTCGTCCGCCCAGGTCGCGCGGATCTTGTAGACGGAGAACGCCTTCCCGACGGGAAGGACGCGGCGCAGCCCAAGCCGCCGCGCCGGAAGGGACCTGAGCAGCCTTCCCAGTTCGTCGAACCCGATCCCGGCGACCATCAGGTCGATGTCCTTGCCCGCTTTTCCCTCGACCAGGTCGCGGACGAATCCGCCCACGAGGTAGGATCTTCCCCCGGCGGCATCGACGGCGCGGCAGAACGACTCCAGGAAGCGCCACAGCGGCTTCCGCCCGCGCAGGGCCCGCAGGACCTTGGCGGAAACCCGCTCCGGAACGGGTTTGGGAGCCGTCGTGCCCATTCAGTCCGCCAGGTACCCCTTTTCGAGGAGTGCCGCCACGACACGCCGTGCCGCATGCGCCGGCGTCTCCCGGTCCCCGTGCACCACGAGCTCCGGGGCCTGAGGCGGCTCGTAGCCGGCCTGGATGCCGGGGACGTTGAAGGCGGAGCCGTCGCGGCCCCTGCGGTAGATCCCCTTGGGGTCCCTGGTTTCGCAAACGGGAAGGGGGCAATCCACGTACACCTCGAGGAACCTGGGGATCTGCCGTCTCGCCCTGTCCCGGTAGGCGCGGCGGTTGGCGGTGGCGTCGAAGATCACGGACACGCCGTGCCCGGTGAGCAGCTGCCCGATGTGGGCCATCGCCCCGTAGAAGACCTCCCGCTCCGCCTCGTCGTAGCGCGGGCAGGGGGTTAGGACCCGGCGCAGGGCGTCGGATTCCAGAACGGCGAAGTTCACCCCTCGCCCGGCGAGCTCCCCGGAAAGGGCCGCGGCCAGGGTCGATTTGCCGGAGGCCGGCAGCCCCGTGATCCACACGGCGAATCCCGGTCGCATCTTCTTTTCAGGCCCCGCAGTAATCGTTCACGCGTCCCGGGTCGAAGGCCTCCGCATCGAGGACCGCCTGCAGGAACGCGAAGAGTTTCCGCCGGACGTCGTCGGCAAGGGCCGGGTACCAGACGGGGCTTGCCATGACCAGCCCACGAAAGGCGTAGAAGGGGGCTGCCACCTCGAGGATCTCCGTGTCCCCGCTTTTTTCCAGGTACCGGTCCCAGAACCGGCGGAACAGGGTTTCGAAGGCCCCCGCGAGACGGCCGCCTCGCTGAAGCGAGGAGAAAAGGTAGTTTCCGGTGATCGAGGTGACGTCGTCTGCGGGATCCCCCCACTCCCCGCGGGAGCGGTCGATCACGCTGAAGTCGGTCCCTTCCCGGAACAGGATGTTGTAGGGATGGAAATCCCCGTGGACCCGGCGCAGCCGGTGGGTCCGTTCCTTCAGGCGCCATCGCCAGGCGACGCAGCGGTGCTCGATCGCCTCCAGGAGCTCTTTCGTGATGAAGCCGTGCCGGGGCGGATAGCTGTCGGTGAGGCCCATGATGCACTCCCCGTGGCCCAGCAGCTCGCGGATGCGCCGCGCGTAGAGGCCGGGGTCGGTTCCGCGCTTGCGGTGGATGTCGGCCAGGTAATCGCAGAGGGCGTCGGCCCGGGCAAGGTCGAGGTCCGAGAGCGGTCCGCCCGCCTGCAGGCGGGCGAGGTCGTGGATATACCCTTTCCCTTCCACGTACTCGGCAAGGAGGAAGAGCTCCTCCAATCCCCCGAGGGACAGGAGCGTCCCTTCTTTCCGGAAGGCCCCGACGTCGATCGACCGGGCGTGGCGGGGGAGGCGGTTGAAGGTGTCGTGGTCCCACAGGAGCATCTGGGCCCGGTCGGACATGTGTTCGTGCCCGAAGGGGCCGGGAGAAAGGGTCTCCACGACGGCCTTTCGGATCTGCCCGCCGGCCTCGTATTCCACAAGGACGGGCATCCCGTAGCCGTACCCCTTGATGGCGCCGGTCTGTAGCTTTTCCCCGAGGAGGGCGAGGCGCAGGACGCGCGCAGGCGCCTCCAGGACAGCCGAGAGGTAAGGCTCGAGGTTCTCCCGCGAGAGTTCGGGCATGCCCCCTCCTTTATGCCTCCTCATTTTACACCCCGGCGCACGCCAGTTGCGGGTTGGATTGCGCGTTCAATGAAGATATGCTGATGCATTATAATTTCAGGATTTTATTCTCAAGGCACACGAGCGTTTTTCCATAAATTATCCGGCGCTTGTGTAAAAAAACATTAAGGAGCATTCGATGAGGAAATTTTCGGGGTTCCTGGCTGTGATTTTGGCGCTCGCGTTCATCGTCGGCGGCGTGGAGGCGCTCACTTTCGGAGACATGTCCAATCCGAAAGGGGACAAAAGCGGAAAGGCGGGGCCCGTCGACAAAACGCCGGTCGAGAAGGCCAAGGGGCCGGATTCCTACACCGTGGCGGAGATCTACAAAAAAAGCGCGGAGCTGGACAAGAAGAAGGTCGTCGTCCGGGGGAGGGTGACCAAGGTATCGGCCGGCATCATGGGGAAGAACTGGGTCCACCTGCAGGACGGCAGCGGGGACGCGGAGAAAAGGACGAACGACCTGGTGGCGACCTCCCAGGACCTTCCCGCCGTGGGGGACGTGGTCACGGCCCGGGGCACCCTGTATAAAGACAAGGATTTCGGTTCGGGATACAAGTACGCGGCGATCGTGGAGGAGGCGACCCTCAAGCCCTGACGGCTTTTCGGCCCCTGCGGTTTAACGCCGGCCGGGCTTGCTCTCGGGAGGTCCCGGCGGCAGGGGGAAGGGCGTGACGTTTCCCTGGGGCGCGGCCAGGGCGACGATCTTGTTCGCGCCCTCCTTTTCCACCTCGTCGATGCGCACCATCGCCGGCAGCGGGATGTACGTGCGCTTGACGCCCGCGAACTCGGACTTTAGCTTCTCCTCCGAGGGGTCGACGAGGAGGCTCCCGCGGCTTCCGAAGATGATGTCCTCGACCTCGACGAACGCGAAAAGCTCCCCCTGGCTCACCTTCCGCGCATAGAGTTCGTACAGGTTCCCCTGGTTTTGAAAGAGCACGCGATAGATGGGCTTCGGTTTCGTCGTGGCGGGCTTCCGGGAATTTTCCATCACTTGAGTATAGCAGTCTTCGTCCCCCAAATGAAAAGGGCGGGAACCCGCCCTTCATGAACCCGGATCACCCGGCTTGAGGAATGAAAGTGAATCGGACCTCACGATAGTTCCCTGGCCACACGGACCACCGCGTCATAATCCGGTTCCGTAGTGACCTCCTTAACATGCTGAATGTAACGGACGGTGTCGTTCGCGTCGATGACGAAAAGGGAGCGGGACAGCAGCATGAGTTCCTTGATGAGCACCCCGTAAGCCTCCGCGAAGGATCGCCCCTGGTAGTCGGAGAGCGTTTTCACCTTCTCCACCCCGGCCGCCGCGCACCAGCGTTTCTGGGCGAACGGAAGGTCCATGCTGACGGTCAGAACCACCACGTTCCCGGGAAGTTTCGCCGCTTCCTGGTTGAACCTGCGGGTCTCCATGTCGCACACCGGAGTGTCCAGGGAAGGAACGGCGCTCACGATCTTGATCTTTCCCTTGAAATCCCCCAGGGAAACGGGAGCAAGCGCGTTGTCCACTACGCGGAAGTCGGGTGCCTGGTCGCCCACCTTGATCTCCGGTCCGACGAGAGTCATGGGGTTGCCCTTGAAGGTGATGACCCCTTTTCTTTCCTGCATGGCTCCACCTCTTGAAAGTTTTCTATCTAACAGGATGCACTTCGCACGGGGCCGGTTTCACGGAGTACCCCCCCCGCGGAAAGGGTTCCTTTCTTGGGGGTGCCATATTCGGCTGGGGAGATATTTTTCCCCTGCTATGGATTCCTGCCTTCCTGCTCCATATGCGTATCTTCGTTGCTTCCATGCCGGCCCTGTGGCATCCTGTTGGTAAGAAAGTAAGAAAGTAAGGAGGTAAGGAATGCTTGCCAAGAAGACATCGAAGAACCAGCTGACCTTGCCCAAGGAAGTCGCGGAAAAGTTTCCGGGAACCGACTACTTCGATGTGCGGGTCGAAGGAAGAGTGATCGAGTTGCACCCCGTGCGTATCGAGCCGGAGGACGGCGGGGTCGGTCTGGCCCGGATCCGGGAAAAGATCGAGAGGCTGGGAGTGACCGGGGACGACGTGGCGGCGGCGGTCCGGTGGGCGCGTCGTCGCGGGTGATCCGCGCCGTCCTCGACACGAACGTTCTCCTGTCGGCGCTCCTGTTCGGCGGACGCCTTGAGGGGTTGCACCGCGCCTGGCGCGCAGGGCGGCTTCGCCTCGTCCTGTCGCGTGAGACGGCGGACGAACTGCTCCGGGTCATGGCGTACCCGAAGTTCCGGTTGACGCACGCCGAGATCACCTTCCTGTTCGACACCGAACTTCTCCCGTTTGCGGATGTTGTCGAAGTCCCCGCATCGGAAGGCAAGAGGCGTTGGAGCCGAGACCCGGAGGACGACAAGTTCATCCGTTGCGCGAAGGCGGGGAAATGCGTCCGGCTCGTCAGCGGCGACGACGATCTGCTCTCCCTGAAGCGCGTAGGGAAGTTGGCGATCATCTCCCCGGCCAAGTTCCTTGCGGTGCTCGGGGAGATCAACGGATGCTGAGCGGTAGTCATATTGTGACACCTGGAAACCCGCATCCGGCAGAGTGGGCACTGGAAGGGGAAAGATCCGGAGAGGAGAGTACCGGCAATGGA
>CAYILU010000006.1:0-8288 GCA_964364235.1 uncultured bacterium
TCCGATGCGGTTCCATCGCACCAGTTCGGGATACCGCCACACCTCGCTCCAGCGGATTCCACGGTTCCAGTCCACGGAGAAGTAGATGAACAGGGCCTTTCCGATGACCGCGTCCATGTCCACGAATCCCCAGAACCGCGAGTCGTAGGAGCGGTCCCGGTTGTCCCCCATCACGAAAAGCTTGTCCGGCGGGATCCTGGTCGGGGGCAGGTTGTCCCTCGACCGGACGAAGCCGTCGATCGTCGCGCCGTCGGCGAACCGGGCGTATTTCTCGCTCATGGGTTGCCCGTTGACATAAAGCTGCTTTTGCCGGATCTCCACGGTGTCCCCCGGGATTCCGACCACCCGCTTGATGAAATCCTTGCTCTTGTCCTCCGGGAAGACGAAAACGATGATGTCTCCTCTCTTCGGGCCGGAGAACTGAAGGATCCGCCCCTTCGTGAAGGGGATGTGATAGCCGTAGAGAAACTTGTTCACGAAGATGTGGTCGCCGATCAGCAGCGTTTTTTCCATGGAGCTGGACGGGATCTTGAACGCCTGGATGACCAGGGTCCGGACGACGAGGGCGATCAGCAACGCGATGGCGAACGCCTCTATGTACTCGCGTACCTTCCCTTTCCCGATCGCGACGCTTCCGGAGACATCTTCCGCCTTCACGGGAGATTTCTTCTTCGGCGCCATGTCATTCCTTGACCTTCAGGATGGAAAGGAACGCCTCCTGCGGGATTTCCACCGTCCCCACCTGCTTCATCCGTTTTTTTCCCTCTTTCTGTTTTTCGAGGAGTTTTCTCTTCCGGGTTATGTCCCCGCCGTAGCACTTCGCGATCACGTTCTTGCGGATGGCCTTGACGGATTCCCGCGCGATCACCTTGGACCCGATCGCGGCCTGGATGGCAACCTCGAACATCTGCCGGGGGATCAGCCTCCTGAGGCGCTCGGTGACTTCTTTCCCCTTCGGGTAGGCGTTGTCCCTGTGGATGATCAGGGAGAGCGCGTCCACCTTCTCTCCGTTCAGGAGGATGTCGAGACGGACGAGATTCGACCGGCGGAACTCGAGGAACTCGTAGTCCATGGACGCGTACCCGCGCGAGGCGGTCTTGAGCCGGTCGTAGAAATCCAGGACGATCTCGTTGAGCGGGAGCTCGTAATCAAGGATGACCCGGTTGCTGGAGGCGAACTTCATCTGCCGCTGGACGCCGCGGCGCTCTTCGCACAGCTTGAGGACCGACCCCAGGTATTCCGAAGGGAGGTGGATCGCGGCCAGGATGACGGGCTCCTCGATGTGGTCGAGGTCCAGCGGTTCCGGAAGCTTCGCCGGGCTGTCGACCTCCTCCACCGTGCCGTCCGTTTTCACGGCCTTGTACCGGACCGTGGGGGCCGTCGTGATGAGCTGGACCTCGTACTCCCGCTCCAGCCTCTCCTGGAAGATCTCCATGTGGAGCAGCCCCAGGAACCCGCATCGGAAACCGAACCCCAAAGCCACGGAGGTTTCCGGCTCCGACGTGAAGGAGGCGTCGTTCAGTCGAAGCTTCTCGATCGCGGTCCGCAGCTGCCCGTACTCTTCGGAGATCACCGGGTAAACCCCGGCGAAGACCATCGGCCTCACGACCTTGAACCCGGGGAGCGGTACCGTCGCGCGGTTCCTGGCGTCCGTAATGGTGTCGCCGATCTTCGTTTCCGTGAGGTCCTTGATGTTCGCGATGACGAACCCGACCTCTCCCGGTCCCAGCGCGTCGACCTCTTTCGGATGGGGGGAGAAGACACCGACTTTCTGGATCTCGAAAACGTTCCCCGTGGACATGAGGATGATCTTCTGGAGGGGCCGGAGGGTGCCGTCGAAAATCCTCGTCAGGATGATCACGCCCTGGTAGTTGTCGAACCAGGAGTCCACGATCAGGCCCTTGGGAGGGGCCTCCGGGGTGCCGGCCGGGGGAGGGACCGAAAGGACCACACGCTCCAGGATCTCCTCCACCCCGATCCCCTTCTTTGCGCTGGCGGAGATGATGCCGGCCGTGTCCAGCCCGATGAGCTCCTCGATCTCCCGCTTCACCCGGTCGGGCTCGGCGTTCGGGAGGTCGATCTTGTTGAGCACGGTGATGATCTCCAGGTCCTGCTCCATCGCCATGTAGACGTTCGCCAACGTCTGCGCCTCCACCCCCTGGGAGGCGTCCACCACCAGGATCGCCCCCTCGCAGGCGCACAGGCTTCGCGAAACCTCGTAGGAGAAGTCGACGTGGCCCGGGGTGTCGATCAGGTTCAGGACGTACTCGATCCCGTCCTTCGCCTTGTACCGCATCCGCACGGTCTGGGCCTTGATGGTGATCCCCCGTTCCCTTTCGATGTCCATCTTGTCGAGGAACTGGTCCACCTTTTCGCGCTCGGACAGCGTCCCCGTGAACTCCATCAGGCGGTCGGCGAGAGTGGACTTCCCGTGGTCGATGTGTGCGATGATGGAAAAGTTGCGTATGTTTCCGATGCGCATGCCTACCATTTACCGGTGTTTCGGATTTTTTCGCGGAAGAAATCCAGCGTACGGGCGAGCCCTTCCTCCAACGACGTTTCAGGATACCATCCCAGCTCGTAGGACGCCATCCGGTTTTCCAGGCAGGAGCGCCTCTGCTCCCCCGGCATGGACGGGCCGTGGATCTCCTCCTGGCGGCTTCCGGCGAGGTCCCGGAGGATGCGGAAGACCGTGTTGACGCTCGTCTCGATACCCGTCCCGATGTTGATGGACATCCCGTCCCCGCGGGTGAGGGCCGACACGTTCGCGCGGACCAGGTCGCCGACGTAGACGAAGTCCCGTGTCTGCTCGCCGTCGCCGTTCACGATCGCGGTCTGTCCTCTCAGGAGGCGCTCCGCGAAGATGGCCACGACTCCGGCCTCCCCGTGCGGGTCCTGACGCGGCCCGTACACGTTGGCATATCGCAATGCGGTGTACTCGAGCCCGTACTGGGCGCGGTAATAGTTCAGGTAGAGCTCCACGGACATCTTGGCGGCGCCGTAAGGGCTGACGGGACGGATCGGGTGGGTTTCCTCGGCGGGAAATTGCTCCTGTTCCCCGTACCCCGCCCCACCCGAGGAGGCGAAGAGGAATTTCCGGACCCCGTATTGCCGCGCCGCCTCCAGGAGACGGATCGATCCGAGGATGTTGACCCGGGCGTCGAACTGCGGATCCGCAACGGATGCCCGGACGTTGATCTGCGCGGCATGGTGGTTGACGATCTCGGGCCGGAAAGTCCTGACCGCTTCGACGGCGGTGTCCGAGGTCACGTCGCAGAGGACGAACCGCGCCGCGGCGGGGACGTACTCCTTCTTCCCCGAGGAGAGGTTGTCGATCACCATGACCTCGTGCCCCAGCGCCACGAAGGCATCCGCGACGTTGGACCCGATGAAGCCGGCACCTCCGGTTATCAGGATTCGCATTACCGGGCGACCCCCCCTTCGTCAATGATTTTCAGGAAATCCGTGACGGCCTCCTCCCATCGCCGGGGAACATCCCCGGTGAACCCCCGGTACTTCTCCTTGGAGAGCACCGAATAGGCCGGCCGGGGGGCCGGGTAGGCAAGCTCGACCGCGAGGGCCGGGGAAAGGGAGAACGGGCCCCGGAATGCCCGCTCGAGGAGGAACGACGCGAAATCGAACCAGGTGGTTTCCCCCTCGTTCGAGAAATGGAAGGTCCCGCGGGCATCCAGGTCCAGCAGGCGCCCGGCGGCTTCCGCCAGGTCCCTTGCGGATGTCGGCGTTCCTCTCTGGTCGGAAACCACGCGGAGCGGTTCCCCTCTCCGCGCCCTGTCCAGGATGGCGTATACGAAATTCCTCCCGTAAGGGCCGTAAAGCCATTGCGTGCGGATAAGCAGGTGGCTCGGCGCCTCCGCCCTCAACGCCTCCTCCGCCGCGAGCTTGCTCCTGCCGTACGCGGAAAGGGGTCGGGCGGGATCCTCCTCCCGGTAAGGAACGGAGGAAGTCCCGTCGAAGATGTAATCGGTGCCGAAAGTCACCAGGAGGGCCCCCTGCTCGCGGCATTCGCGGGCCACGTTCCGTGTCCCGTCGGCGTTCACCGCGAAGGCGAGCGTTTCCTCGGATTCCGCCCGGTCCACCGCGGTGTACGCCGCGCAGTGCACGACCACGTCGGGGTGAACCCCCCCGATGACCCGACGGCATTCCATGGGGCTCGTCACGTCGAACTCCCCGAGGTCGGTCACACGGATCTCGTACTCGCCGTGAAACCGCGTGAAGATCTCGTGACCCAGCATCCCTTTCCCGCCGGTGATCAGCATCGTTTTCCTGTCCATTCTTCCCCTTCCCTAATTTCCGAGGGTTCCGATGCCTTTGAGCGAGAATAAGAGCTTGAAGGTGCTCACGTCGGGTCTCGTCCTTCGACCTGCCATGAGCCCGATGCTCCAGCAATCGCTGCGAGGGTATATCGTGAGGGTTACCGAACCGTCGGTCAATTCCCCATTCTTGACGGAATAGTTCACGTCGTTCCGGATTCCCAACAGTTGCAACGGGCGAAAAGCCAAAAGACCGTGAATATCCTCCGAGAGGTCCCGGGACGATCTGTATTCGAGGAGAGCGCGGTTTTCCTTGTCCCTGCTCCATTCCGCCCCGACCGAGGCGGTGGTGAAATTCCTGCTGGCTATGCCGAACAGGGTCTCCCCGTTGAAACTCCAGCGCTCCGTGGGCTTTACCCGGAACCTCGCCAAGACGTCCGACGCGGCTTCCCGCTCCCTGGCGATCCGTCCGGCCGCGAGGTCGATCTGGTCACGCAATGCCCGGACATACGGTGAAAGGGGGTCGAGGTAGGGGGACCCGCCCGCCGTCTTCTTTCCGCTGACATCGACCGCCCATTCCACCGAGAGGGAGGCCAGCTCGAAAGGGCCACCCCCCTCGACGACCCTGAGAAGCCTCTGGTTCACCGAAAAAGTGAACTGCGTCTGGGACCCGACCCGCGCCCACTGGTCGGTGAGAGGGATATCTTTCTGGTCGACGGACGGCACCCAGCGGAACGAAAGGTCCGGCTGCAGGAGGTGGACCAGGCGCCGCCCGTCCGCGCGATCGAAATCCCGCCGGAAATCCGCTTCCATGCGCACTCCGCCCCCGGGGATGACACTCCCACTCTTTTGTGTCCCGCCCCCGTCGTGAACCGGGGTGGATCCCAGCACAACGAGGGAAAAATACGGAGTCGCCGAGACGGAAGGATACAAGGGGATGGTGCGGCTGATCTCCGAGTAGCCCCTCCCGCGGAGTTCGCGGTCTCCCACCCTGCGATAGAAATAGGTGGCGTTGACGTCCCCGGAGGCTTCGATCCCCGTTTTTCCGATGGCCCGGGGAAGAAAAGTCGCCGAAACCTCGGGGAGCCGTTGAACCGTGTTGCCGTCGGGCGTGCCCTGGATGTCGTTGACCCAGACGGCGGAAAACGCGGTGGAAGTCCCGTTCTCATCCCGGCCCGCGAATCCCCGTGACGGGATGTGCCTGCCCGTCCTCAGGATGTCGGCATCCACCATGTCGAGATAATATCGGTCATCCGACGCAAAATCCCACTTCGCGTTGGAGGTAAGCCGCTCCCCTTCCCGATAGGTATTGCTCCCGTAAACCCTGTATCGGTCGTTCTTCGTTTCCTTGTCGTGGTGTGCCGTCGCCTTCGCCTCCCCCTCCGATTCGGGGTTCAGGACGTAGCGGTATTCCACCTCGGGCCGAAATCCCCGCCGGCTCATCTCCTCCAGGGTGATCGTCGCGTCGCTCCAGCGCGAGATCGCCCAATAATAAGGGAGCTGGACCGAGAACCCTTTCGTGCCGCCGCTCGAAAAACCCGGCATGAGAAGCCCGCTCTGCCGGGTCAGCTTGACCGGGAACGCCGCCCAAGGCAGCCACAGGACGGGGACTCCCCGGATCTTGAACGTCACGTCCTTGCCGACGGCGTACCCGTCGATGGTGACCTGGGAACGTCTCACCTCGAATTTCCAGTCCGGCTCGGGATCGCAGGGGCAGGTCGTAAGGGTCCCTTTCCGGATCCGGAAGGATCGATCGCCGATCTTCTCGAACTTCTCGCTTGAGATCAGGTAATTGTTGGAGCTGAGGCGGATGGTTCCGTTGTAGAGAACACCCAGCCCGGTATCGATGTTCAGGACGATCCGGTCGAAGGAGAACTCGTCTCCCCCTTCCTTGTAGTGGACACGCCCGGAGAGCTCCGCTTCGCCGCTTCGGGAATCGTAGCGGATCCGGTCCGCGCGGATCGTCCGGTTCCCGAACCCGATTTCGACATTCCCTTCCGCGAACGCGACCCCCGTGTCATCGTCGTAGGAAAGGGTATCGGCATTCAGGTTGACCGGGGCTCCGAGGACGAACCCGGAGCCGGTTCTGGCCTTGGAGAGAAAGTCTCCCGGGATCATGGTGGCCGCGCGAACGGATCCCGGGAACGCCAGAAGCAGGACCAAAAACGCCGACGCGAGCGCCGGGATTCCCGGACGCCTCACGGGACCCACACCACGCGATGCCGGAACGCCTCCCCCACGGCGGCCAGGGAGCCGCACACGATCACCATGCCGCCGGCGCCGGCCCAGCGCCTCGCTGCGTCCCACCCCGTGGAGAAACTGTCCGCCGCGAGGAAAACCTTCTTCCCGTTTTCGCAAGCCACGGTCAGCTCCGCAAGGGTAGCGGCGCGTTCGTGTTCCATCGGGAAAGCGACCCAGCCGTCCACGGCCCTTGTCAACTCCCTGAGGAACCCGGCCGCGTCCTTGTCCCGGAGCATGCTCCAGAGTGCGATGATCCTGGCGGCCCTCCCCCCGGACTTGAACGCCGCAAGCTCCCGCGCGAGCACCTTCGCCGCATCCGGGTTGTGCGCCCCGTCCACCCAGGTCCCCGAATTCCTCCTGCCCGGCAAGGGGGAAAACCGGCCCGGACAGCGGGCGCCTGCCAGCCCCGCTGACGCGGCCCTTATAAAGGCCTCCGCCGATGTCCCGCGCGTCGAAGCCCACATCCAAGCCGCGGCACATGCGACCGCGGCGTTATCCCGCTGGAATTTTCCTCGCATCCCGAGCCGGTTCGAAGGCAGGGACACTCCCGGGAGACGGATGCGGATGCTTCCGTCTCCGCACTCTTCCCACCCGAAATCGCGCCCCATTTCCCAGATCGGAGCCCCCAATTCCCTGGCCTTGCGGACCGCTACGCCGCGCGCCGGAGCCTTGAGCCTCCCCAGGATCACGGGGATCCCGGGGCGGAAGATCCCCGCCTTTTCCGCGGCGATCTCAGGAAGAGTATTCCCAAGCCATTCGCGATGGTCGATTCCGACGGTCGTGATGACGGATACATCCGGCAGGCAGGCGTTGGTCGCGTCCCATCGACCGCCAAGCCCCGCTTCCATCACGACGGTTCCCGCCGACCTCCGGCGGAACCAGTCGCACGCCGCCCAGGTCATCTCCTCGAAAAAAGAGAGCGGGCCCGGCTGCTTGGCCGCCAGCGACCTGGAGAACCCGGATGCCTTGCGCAACGCCCGCCGCAAGGCATCCCCGGGGATCTTCTCCCCGTCGACCCGTATCCGCTCCTCGGGTGAAACAAGATGCGGGGAGGTGTAGAGACCCACGGACCCCGCGCGAAGGCGCATGAGAATCGAGGCGAGGAAGCAGGCCGTCGATCCTTTCCCGTTCGTCCCCGCGATGTGAAGGGTCCGGAACGTTTTTTCCGGATGGTCGGACATCTCGAACGCGGCCAGGATCCGCTCAAGGCCCGGCTGGATCGTTTCCGGGCTCCCGGGCGTTTTACCGCGGGTCATTTCCCGGTCGACGCCGTCAGGAACCGCAGGATCTGCGTGAGCGTCGCCTTGAGGCGGGTCCGCTCTACAATGACATCGATCATTCCGTGTTCGAGAAGGAACTCGGCCCGCTGAAACCCTTCGGGCAGCTTCTGCTTGATGGTCTGCTCGATGACCCGCGGGCCCGCGAACCCGATGAGCGCCCCCGGTTCGGAGATGATGATGTCCCCTAACATCGCGAAGCTCGCCGCCACGCCCCCCGTGGTCGGGTCCGTCAGCACGCTGATGAACGGGAGTCGCTGGTCGGAGAGGCGCGCGAGCGCCGCGCTCGTCTTGGCCATCTGCATGAGGGAGAGCACGCCCTCCTGCATCCTCGCACCCCCCGACGCGCTGAAGATGACGAGGGGGCGCGACTGGTTCAGCGCGATCTCGGCGGCCGCGGCGATCTTCTCCCCCACCACGCATCCCATCGAGCCCCCGAGAAACTCGAAGTCCAGGACGCACATGACGACATCGATGCCGTTGATCTTCGCATGACCGG
>CAYILU010000006.1:8388-10619 GCA_964364235.1 uncultured bacterium
TCGAAGTCCAGGACGCACATGACGACATCGATGCCGTTGATCTTCGCATGACCGGTGATGACGGCCTCTTTCCTGCCGGTCTTCTTCTTCGTCTCCTTGAGGCGGTCGGTGTATTTCTTGGTGTCCGTGAAGGAAAGCATATCGACCGACTCCAGTTCCTCCCCGAACTCCTTGAAAGTCCCTTCGTCGGAGACGGCCCGGATCCGCTCCATCGCCGGTATCCGGAAATGGTAGTTGCATTTCGGGCAGACGTTCAGGTTCCGCTCGATCTCGGGCTTGTAGATGATCTCGAGACAGGCGTCGCACTTGATCCACATCCCTTCCGGGATCTTGATCTTCTTTTCCCCTTCTTCCTTCCTTCGGAACAGTCGGATGGGCATCGGGGTCACCTCAGTTCCTTTTTCAGGGATCTCACGAACCGGCGCAGGGCCTCCGGCCCCGTTCGCGACGCGCCGTGCGTTTCCACCACCTTCACGCAAGCGCTCCCGACGACAGCCGCGTCCGCGTGCCTCGTCGCCGCCCTCGCCATCGAGGGGGTGGCGATGCCGAATCCCACCGCCACGGGAAGGGGGGAAAGCGCCTTCACCTTCCTGGTCCATGCCGCGATATTCGGCGGAAGCGCCTTCCGCACCCCCGTGATACCGGTTACCGATATAAGGTACAGGAATCCGGAGCCTTCCGCGACCGATCTCCGGATTCTTTCCTCCCCGCTCGTCGGGGAAACCAACGGGATCCAGTCCAGTCCCTCCCGGCGCAGGTCCGGCGCCATCTCGCCGGATTCCTCGAGCGGAAGGTCCACGACAAGCGCCCCGTCGGCGCCCGCGGCCCGCGAATCCCGGCAAAAAGCGGGGATGCCGTACCGGAGAAACGGGTTGTAGTACCCGAAGATCACGACCGGGGTCGAATGGGTCTTCCGGAACCCCGAGAGGAGGGAAAGGGCCGCCCCGACCGTCATCCCGTTCCCAAGGGCCCTGCGGGATGCGGCCTGGATCGTGGGCCCGTCCGCCATCGGGTCGGAGAAAGGGATCCCCACCTCCAGGATGTCCGCCCCTCCGTCCGCCGCGGCGCGCAGGTACGACAAGGACGCCCGCGCATCCGGGTCGCCTGCCGTCAGGTACACGACCAGCCCCTTCTCGTCGCGTTCCCGGAGGGTGGCGAATGCCGCGTCAATCCGGGACATGTTCCCCCCCCATCCGCTCCGCGAGGATCGTGATGTCCTTGTCCCCCCTGCCCGAGAGGTTGATCACGATCGCCTGGGACTTCCGCATCCTGCGCGCGAGCCGGATTCCGTATGCGACCGCGTGCGAGGATTCCAGCGCCGGCAATATCCCTTCGAGGCGGGACAAGAGGTCAAACCCCTCCAGCGCCTGCTCGTCGGTCACGGCGACGTACTCGGCCCGCCCCGTGGACTTGAGAAAGGAATGCTCCGGCCCCACTCCGGGATAGTCGAGGCCCGCCGAGATCGAGTGCGCCTCGGTTATCTGCCCGTCGGCGTCCTGGATCACGAAGGATTTGCTCCCGTGAAGGACCCCTACCCGGCCCCTGCAAAGGGTCGCGCCGTGCCGCCCGGAGGCCAGCCCGTGGCCCGCGGCCTCGACGCCGATCAGCCGCACTCCCTTCCTGGGGATGAAGGAGGTGAAAATCCCCATGGCGTTGCTCCCGCCCCCCACGCAGGCCACCACGGCATCCGGAAGCCCCCCGATCGCATCCCTGGCCTGGCGCAGCGTCTCCCGCCCGATGACGGACTGGAAATCGCGCACCATTACCGGGTAGGGGTGGGGGCCGGCCGTGGACCCGATCAGGTAATAGGTGGTCCGCACGTTGGTGACCCAGTCGCGAAGGGCCTCGTTCATGGCGTCTTTCAACGTTCTGCTCCCCGACTCGACCGGGATCACGTCGGAGCCGAGCAGCCGCATCCGGAATACGTTCAGTTCCTGTCGCCGGACGTCCTCCGAACCCATGTACACGGCGCAGGAGATCCCCATCCTCGCGCAAACGGTGGCGGTCGCTACCCCGTGCTGGCCGGCCCCCGTCTCGGCGATGATCCGTTTCTTCCCCATGGACCTCGCCAGCAATCCCTGCCCGAGGGTGTTGTTGATCTTGTGGGATCCGGTGTGGGCCAGGTCTTCCCGTTTGAGAAAGATCCGCGCCCCCTTCGCCTTTTCCGTGAGGCGGCCGGCAAAATAGAGCGGGGTCGGACGGCCGGCGTAATTCCGGAGCAATCCGGCGAG
>CAYILU010000006.1:10719-17495 GCA_964364235.1 uncultured bacterium
GCGTGCAAAACATTACCCGGGGTCAGTCCCCCGGCAAGGATCCACGGCTTGCCGAGTTTGGCGCCACCGATCCCTTCCCAGTCCAGCGTCTTTCCGGTGCCACCGAATTCCCCCGGTGCGTCCGCGTCCAGGAGAAAGGCGTCGCACGGGTAATTCACGAACGCCCCGATCTCCAGGCCGTCCCGCAGATGGATCGCCTTGATCCTTCGAAGGGCAATCCTCTTCGCGATCACCGGCGGCTCGTTTCCGGAAAGCTGAACCATGTCGATCCGGAGCTTCCTGCAAACCTCCTCGATGAGCTCGGGGGCCTCGTTCACGAAAACGGCGACCGGAACCGCCTTCCCGCGTATAGCCGCCAGGATCGGAACCGCATCGGCAGGCGATACGAACCGCTTCGACCCGCGGTGGAAATTGATCCCGATGGCATCGGCGCCGAGGGACGCCGCAAGCGTAGCGTCCTCCGCCGTTGTGATCCCGCAGATCTTGACCCGGAACATCCTGCCCCCGTTATCCCTCCACCTCAGGCCTGGTGGCGGCTTACTTCCCCGAGGAGAGTTCGAATCGCTTCCGCGAAGTTTCCCGAACGTACCAGCGCCTCCCCGACCAGGAAGGCGTCCGCGCCCAGTTCGTGAAACCGCCGTATCTCCGAGGGGGAGGATATCCCGCTCTCCACCACCTTGATCGCACTTTTCGGCGCACGCGGAAGAAGGCGTTCCGAGGTCGAGAGGTCGACGCAAAGCGTCGCGAGGTCCCTGTTGTTGATCCCGATGATCGTGGCGCCCGCCTCCGCCGCGATGTCCATCTCGGATTGGTCGCGGACTTCCACCAGGGCCTCCATCCCGTATTCGGAGGCTGACCGGACCATGCGCCCCGTCTCCCCGCCAAGCACCGCGACGATGAGCAGGACCAGGTCCGCCCCATGGGCTCGCGATTCGGCCAGCATGTATTCGTCGAGCAGGAAATCCTTCCGCAACGCCGGGACGTCCCCGCACGCGGCGCTCGCCGCCGAAAGATCCGCGAGGGACCCTCCGAACAGGCGGCTCTCCGTCAGCACGGAAACGGCGCATGCGCCTCCCGCAACATATTCCAGCGCCGTATCCGCCGCGTCAAGGTCGTTGCGGATCCATCCCTTCGAGGGGGACGCCCGCTTGATCTCCGCGATGATCCCCGGCCCGTTCCCCAGCCGCTTGCGGATATCGCGTTTCCCCCGGTTCTTCCGCGCCCTCTCCACGACGGATTCGAACGGGACGGCCGCCTTTCTCGATTCCAGCTCCCGCCGGACCCCGGCGAGAATCTTCTCCAGTTGGGAAGCCACTCCCCTATCCTCGACCGTCCCTGCGGCCCAGTATTCCGAGAAACGCCTTCAGGCGGTCCATGGACGCCCCGGAATCGATCGACCTTGCCGCCTCCCGGATCCCTTCCCGCACGTCTTCGGCTTTCCCTCCCGCAACGATGGCGAACGCGGCGTTCAAAAGGACAGCCTGACGCATCGGGCCCTTCGCACCCGCAAGGATACCCCTGAGGATGCCGGCGTTCGTCGCCGCGTCTCCCCCCTTCAGCTCCTGCGTGGATGCGTATTCGAACCCCACGGACCTCGGGTCGAAAAGGTACCGTTTGACGGACCCTCTCCGGACGTCCCACACGATCGTCGGGGCCGCCAGGGTCGCCTCGTCCATCCCGTCGGTCCCGTGGACGACGAATGCGCGATCGTGCCCCAGTTCCGCGAGAACCCGCGCATAGGTCTCCCCAAGCTCCTCGCTGAAAACCCCGACCACCTGGCAGTTCACGCGTGCGGGATTGCTCAAGGGGCCAAGGATGTTGAAGATCGTCCGGATGCCGATCTCCCGGCGCGGCCCTATGGCGTACTTCATCGCGGCGTGGAATTTCGGCGCGAACATGAATGTGATGCCCGCCTCGTCCAGCGCTCGCTGCACCTCGTCGGTGGAAGCGGAAAGGTTCATCCCGAGCGCCTCCAGAACGTCCGCGCTTCCCGACCTGCTGGTCACGGAGCGGTTCCCGTGCTTGGCTACGCGTATCCCCGCGCCCGCCGCAACGAAGGCCACCGTGGTGGAAATGTTGAACGTGCCCGCGCGGTCACCGCCGGTGCCGCAGGTGTCCAAAACGCACTCCCCCGCCCGGGTGTGGATGCGGGTGGCCTTCTGCCTCATCACTTCGGTCGCGGCGGCTATTTCCGTCGTGGTCTCCCCCTTCATCGCGAGGCAGGAGAGGAACGAGGAGATCTGGGCGGGCGTCGCCTCCCCCTCCATGATCATGCGCATCGCGTCACGCATCCCGTCCGCGGAAAGCTCCTTCCCGGAGGAGACGACGGAGATCGCCTCCCGAATGCTGCCGAAACACCGGAGGACCGGCTGCAGGGGGTCGATGATCGAGAGGAAGTTCTCGAGAATCCGCATGCCGTACTGGGTGAGAATCGACTCCGGGTGGAACTGGACGCCGAAGATCGGCCGGGACACATGCCGCACCCCCATGACCTCCCCGTCCTCGGATTCCGCGCTGACCTCCAGTTCCTTCGGTAGCGATGCGCGTTCCAGCGCGAGCGAATGGTACCGGGTTCCGGTAAAAGGGTTCTCGACCAAAGAGAAGATCCCTTTCCCGTTGTGCCGGATACTCGATGTCTTGCCGTGCATGAGCGTCTGGGCGTGTACGACTTTCCCGCCGAAGGCCTGCCCGATGCACTGGTGTCCGAGGCAAACTCCCAAAATGGGGACGCGGTCCGAAAATGCGCGGATGGCGTCGAGCGATATCCCCGCGTCGTCCGGCCCGCCGGGTCCCGGCGAGACCACGATCCCGGAAGGGTTCATGTCCGCCAGCCCGGAAACCGTGACCGCGTCGTTTCGGAATACGCGGACGTCCGCCCCGAGCTCGCAGAGGTACTGGACCAGGTTGTAGGTGAAGGAATCGTAGTTGTCGATGACGGCGATCACCGGGGCGCCCCCCCTTCTTCTTCGACCCCTACCGCCTGGAACAGGATCCGCGCCTTGCTCCGGATCTCCTCCCACTCCCTTTCCGGGTCGGAATCGGCCACGATCCCGGCCCCCGCCTGGATGAACGCTTCCCCTCTCCGCATGAGGATCGTGCGGATCGTGATGCAGAAGTCCATGCTCCCCTGGAGGTCGAAGTACCCGACCGCCCCCGCGTAGAGGCCTCTCCGGAAAGGCTCCAACTCCTCGATGATCTCCATGGCCCGCACCTTGGGCGCCCCTGTCACCGTTCCCGCCGGGAAGGACGCCCGGAGAACGTCGAATGCCGTGAGCCCCTTGCGAAGCCTGCCCACAATGTTCGACACGATGTGCATGACGTGGGAGTACTTCTCCACGCCCATGAGCTCGTCGACCTTGACCGTCCCCCACTCCGCGACGCGCCCCACATCGTTTCGCCCCAGGTCGACCAGCATCACGTGCTCCGCGATCTCCTTGGGGTCGGACAGGAGTTCCGCCTCCAGGCGGCGGTCCTCGTCGGGCGTGCCCCCCCTGGGCCGCGTCCCCGCTATGGGCCTCAGCTGGACGAGGTCACCCTCCAGTCGGACGAGGACCTCCGGGGAGGAGCCGACGACGGACAGGTCGCCCATCTTCAACAGGAACATGTAGGGGGACGGGTTCAGCGCGCGGAGCAAACGGTACACCTCGGAGGGTGTCCGTCCCGTCCTGACGCGCGCCCGATTGGAAAGGACGACCTGGATGACCTCCCCGTCCCGGATGTATTCCTTCGCCTTCCTGACGGAGGAGAGGAATTCCTCCCGGGGGACCTCGAAGGACGGGGCCTCCGCAACCGCTCCGTCGCGTATGTCCGACCAGGGGAGCGGGCCCTGGAGGATGCCACGGACCTCGTCGATGGCGCGGCAGCAACCGTCGTAAACCTCTTCCGACCTACCCCCGTCGTCGATCTCTCCGTGGGCCACGATGAGAATGGTGTGCTTCACGTTGTCGAAGATGACCAGGCGGGAAGGGAACAGGAACAGCGCGTCCGGTGTCCCCTCCGGGGGATGGGTGTCCGGAATCCTTTCGATGTGCCGCACGTAATCGTACCCGATGAAGCCCACGGCGCCACCGGAGAGCCTCGGCAACCCTTCCGCCTGTTGATACCGGATTCCGGAGAGGATGCCCATGAGCTCCCGCAGGGGATCCCCCTCGACCTGCCGCACGTCGACATGGTCCCCTTTCCTTATCGTCACCGATTTCCCGTCCGCGCTGTACCGGAGGTAAGGATCGAACCCGATGAAGGAGTACCTCGCCCACTTCTCCCCACCCTCGACGCTCTCGAGCAGGAAGTGGTCCTCCGGGAACCTCGCGGATATTTTCAGGTAGGCCGACACGGGAGTCTCGAGGTCGGCGTGGAATTCGTGCCAGACCGGGACGACGGAAAATGACTTCGCGTTGGAGCGGAACGCCTCCTTCGTCGGATGGATCTTCATCTTTTTCACTCCGGCGGAACGAACGCGTCGATTTTGAAGTCGCTCTTCAGTTTGCGGATCGCCTTGCGCGCCGCCCCGGTCGAAGTGAACGGCCCCAGGAGCACGCGGTGGTACTTTTCCCCGTTTTTCACTTCGGGTTTCATCACGCGGACCGGGTATCCCGCTTTTTCAAGCCTCTTGCGACAGGCTTCCGCGGCCCCCTTGTCCCGAAACGCGCCGGCCTGGACGATGTATTTCCTCCCCCCGGCGCCCCGCCCGTCTTCCGACCCGGAAACCGCCCCGTTATCCGTCCGGGAAGACCGCACGAGGGGTACCGGCCTGTCCTCCTTCCTCGGGAGGCTTTCCTGGAACGTGAGCCGCTTCTCGACCTCGTTGACCGTGGCTTTCGCATCGGGGGGCGGCACGACGGGGACCTGGCCCGCCTCCTCGGAAAAGGCGCCCAGGTCTTTCCGGATTTCGATGCCGACCCCCTTGGAGGCCTTGGCCTGCGCGGCCGGCGGAACCGTGCCCTTCACGGACCCGGACTCCGGCGTCGCCGCGTTTTTCTCGATCACCCTCCCGACCTGTAGCCCGATGACGAACACGGCGGCGAGGATCACGATCGCGCCGACCGCGAAAAAGGCGAACTGATGCCTCTCCCCGTCCCCCCGCCGGAACCCCTTTTTATTGTACAGGGTTTTCACATCCGCTCCGGCGCGGAAACACCGATGAGAGAAAGCCCGGTGCAGACCACGTTTTTCACCGCTTTCGCCAATGCCAGCCTCCCCTGCGTCCGTTCCGGGGACTCCCCGAGAAACCGGTGTTTCTGGTAGAAGGCGTGAAACTCCCGGGAAAGGTCGAGCAGGTAAAAGGGAATCCGGTGGGGCTCGCGTGTCCTCGCGGCTTCGTCGACGACATCGGGGAATCTGGCAATTTTTTTCATCAGGGCAAGCTCGTCCGGCAAGGTCAGCGAGGAAAGGAGCGGGTGATCGGACGGCACCGCACCTTGCCCGGAGGCCTCCCGGAAAATGCTGCAGATCCTGGCGTGGACGTACTGGATGTAATAAACCGGGTTTTCGCTGGACTGCGTCCTGGCGAGCGTCAGGTCGAAGTCCAGGTGCGAGTGGAAGCTTCTCAGCAGGTAAAAGAATCGCGCGGCGTCGGTTCCCACCTCGTCGAGGACTTCCCGGAGCGTCGTGAATTCGCCGGACCGGGTCGACATCTGGATCGCCTTCCCCTCGCGGATGAGCGTGACGAATTGCACGAGCAGGATTTCGATCCGGTTGTCATCCTCACCAAGCCCCCTCATCGCCGCCAGGAGCCGCGGGGCGTATCCGTGGTGGTCCGCGCCCCAGATATCGATCATCCGCGTGAACCCTTGCCGGAACTTTTGCCGGTGGTAGGCGACGTCGGAGGCGAAATAGGTCGTCCTCCCGTCCGCCCGGACGAGGACGCGGTCCTTTTCGTCCCCCTCCGCCTCGCTCTTGAAGAAAACGGCTCCCTCCGAATCGTAGAGCAGCCCTCTGTTCCGCAGTTCCGCGATGACCTCCGACACTCCCCCTTCCCGATGGAGGGATTCCTCCCGGTACCAGCGGTCGAAACGGACGCGGAAATGATCGAGGTCTCCGCGGATCCCGTCAAGGATGCGGTCGCAGGCTACCTTGCGGAAGACCGGAAGCGCCTCCTCTACGGAACACTCCATGTACCGGGCGCCGATCTCGCGGTAATATTCCTCCGCGAGACCGACGAGGTAGTCGCCGCGATAGCCATCCTCCGGGAGCGGGGCGTCAGCGCCGCACGCCTGCAGGTACCGCGCGAAAAGGGAGCGTCCCAGGTTGTCCATCTGGTTGCCGATATCGTTGACGTAATATTCGGTGGCGACGTCGACCCCTTCGAAGGAAAGGATCCGCGCAAGAGCATCCCCCACGGCGGCGCCCCGCCCGTGCCCGACGTGCAGGGGGCCGGTGGGGTTCGCCGAGACGAACTCGATGAGGATCTTTTCCCCCTTCCCCTGGTCGGAGGAGCCGAACTTTTCCCCTTTCCTCAGCGCGGTCGCGAGGACCTCTCTCCACGCGTCGTCGGAAAGAACGATATTGATGAAACCCGGGCCCGCCACCGACAGGGACGCGATCCATCCTCTTTCGTCCTCCAGGCGGATCGCCTCCACCAGTTCGGCGGCCACATCCCTCGGTTTCCTGCCGACGTGGCGGGAGAGCTGCATCGCGGCGTTCGTGGAGAAATCGCCATGCTCCTCCTGGCGGGGTATCTCGACCGAAACGGGGATCTCCTGGTCGATCCCCCAGAAAATTAATTTTCGTTTTATTCCGGCAAGAAGCAGGGATTCTGTGATCTTTCGGATGTCCAC
>CAYILU010000006.1:17595-19940 GCA_964364235.1 uncultured bacterium
CCCCTTGGGCGTTTCGAGGACTTCGAATTCCACCTGCTGCCCTTCCTTGAGCGTACGGTACCCATCCATCCTGATCGCCGAGTAATGCACGAAAATGTCCTTTTCGCCGTCCTGCTCGATGAACCCGTATCCCTTCGTCTCGTTGAACCACTTCACCTTGCCGGCACGCCTCATCGGGGAAACCTCCATCAAGGGTGTGAGGATGAATTATCACAAGGCATCGTGAGTTGTCAATAACCCGCCGAATATAAAGGTTTTTTAATCAATCACTGTTTTAAATAGACCGTCGTCCTGTCCCTGCCCGCCTGCTTCGAGGCATAGAGTGCGACGTCGGCGTGCTTGAGCAGTTCCTCGCTGCCGCCGCCGTGAGCGGGATAGCAGGCGATCCCGAGGGATGCGGTGACGCCGATTTCCTTCCCGTTGTAGACAAACCTCGTTTGCCGGATCATCATCCGCAACCGTTCCGCCACCTGGAAGGCGTGCGCCTCATCCGTGTCGTGAAGGTAGAGTACGAACTCCTCACCCCCGTACCGGCCGGCCATGTCCACCTTCCTGACGGTTTTCCGTATGACGCTGGAGACCTTTCTCAGCACCTCGTCCCCCGCGGGGTGCCCGTAAATATCGTTGATTTTCTTGAAGTGGTCGATGTCCAGCATGGCCACTACGCAGGGGTACCTCCCGTCCAGCCTGGAGAGTACGCTCGTCAGCTGGCCCTGGAAGGTTTTCCGGTTCAGTAGCCCCGTCAAGCCGTCGTTCTTCGCCTGCTTCTCGAGGTCTTCCAGGTACAGGGCGTGGGAGACCCCCATTCTCATTATGGCAAGGATGTCCTTGACGGACTCGGCGTCCTGCGCCTCGAACTCGCGACCCGGCCCGGATTCGCAGACCATCACCCCCTTGAATCCACCCAGGGGGGTAACGGGCACCAGGAGATGCCCCCCGCGAAGATTCGCCGACCATCGTTCCGGAAGAACGCTGAATCTGGCCGACTCCGCCTGGGCGCCCGTGAAAATGCGGTGCACGCCTTGCTTCAGCACCCACTCCAGGTACGTTCCTTCCAGGTTTATCCATTCCTCCTGGTCCCGCGAAACGGTTTCCGCCGACTCCCATGCGATCCTCCCTTTATCCTCCCCCTCGGTCGTTTCCACCAAGATCGACCTGTCCGCATCCAGCTGTCTCCTCACCTGTTCCGTCGATGCCCGGAAGACCTCCTTCCTCGGGGAAACTCCCTCCCCTCCTCCCTTCTCGGCGATCTCGGCGATCTTGCGAACCAGGCGGTGCAGCCCTTCCTGCCGGGCAAGGTACCGGTTCGCCTGATATTGCTGCTTCGCCCTCGCGAGCTCCCTCGCCACAAAAAATGCCGCCATCTCCAGAACGTGCCCCACGGGTTCGGCCCACCTTGCCTCGGCGTACCTCATCGCGAGGACCGCCCCCTCGACGCCACCCTCGATCGCGACCGGTGCGCTGGCGACGCCGGTTGGGTCCTCCTTTTTTCCGCCTCCGATCGCCCATGCCCCGGCCCCCTCCCCTTCCGCGAAAAACGGGCGACGGAAAAGCATGGCTTCCCGTACGGGAACATAATGGTCCGGGATCGAAAACTCGCCTTTGCCGGTGTCTCCCCCGCGTGAGGCTGACGCGCTTACCCGGTAAGGGCGTCCCGGTTCGGTCGAGGGTGAGACGAACAGGACGACGTCCGCGCCGGTGACCGGGAGTACCCCCTCCAGAATGCGCCGGACCCCTTCCATGAGCTCTTCGCGCGAACGCAGCAGACCAAGGCGTTCGACCGTCCCCCCGCTGCGCGTCTCCTCTTTCCCCGCGTGAAGTCCTTCCCAGGGAAGTACGAGGGACCGGCTTTCGTCGATCGCCTCCTGGACAAGTTCCCTCCCCTCCGGTCTTTCCCCGAGTTTCCATCGCGCCAGCCGTCCGGCGCATAACCCGAATGCCGCGATCCCTCCGACGGAAACCATCCGGCCAGCCTCCGGTAGCAAGCCGTCGGGTGAAAAAAGCAGCCAGGAGAGCGCGGCCACCCCGTAGATAGCGGAAGGCCACGCGGAAAGGAGCCAGGCTATCGAGGGGAACAGGATCGCGGGGACAAGCCTGGTATCGGCCAACGCGGGGTAAAGCGTCTGGAATTCCAGGGCGCCGGCGGCGCCCCAGGCAAGCGCCGAACGCAGGTCAGGCAGCCGGTCCCGCCTTCCCGAGGGGAAAAGGTCGCGGGCCAGCAGGTAAAAGAGAATGACGAACGCCGATGCCGCCCAATAGAGCGACCAGCCGGCCCACGTCTCACCGCGACGGCCAAGGAGGAAAAGCAGCAGGTGGAGAAGCGAAAGGCCGGGAACGGAGTAGTT
>CAYILU010000007.1:0-13919 GCA_964364235.1 uncultured bacterium
GAACTCACCCACCCGGCGATCGCCGCGGGAATCTCGGCCGCTCTCTCCCGCCTGAAATCGGAAGGGCGTACCGTCGCGATCGTGGAGGCCGCGCTGATCCACGAGAAAGGTCGCGGCGGGCTCTTCGAGGCGGTCATCGCCGTGCGGTGCGACAAGGCCCTGCAGGTCCGCCGCCTGGTGGCGCGCGACGGAATCCCGGAGGATCAGGCCCTTCGAAGAATCGCCTCGCAGCTGGATCCGGAGGAGAAAGCCCGCGCCTCGGAACACGTCATCGACAACTCGGGGGATCCCGAGGCCACTCGCGCTCAGGTCCGAGCACTGGTCGCCGCCTTGAAGCAGGTGCATCCCGGTTCTTAAAGAATCGTTTCCGGCGGGACGTATTCCTTGTTCAGCGCCCGCGCCACCCCTTCGCAGGTAACCTTCCCCTGCCAGGTGTTGAGCCCGGCCCGCAAGGCGGGATCCCCCCGCAGCGCCTCCTTCACCCCGGACCGCGCGATTTGGAGAACGTACGGGATGGTGGCCGACGTCAGGGCCACCGTGGAAGTCCGGGGTACGGCCGCCGGCATGTTGGCGACGCAATAGTGGACTATCCGCTCCTCGATGTAATAGGGAGTTTCGTGGGTCGTGGGCCGGGAAGTCTCGATCGACCCGCCGTGGTCGATCGAGATGTCCACGACCACCGCACCCGGTTTCATCCTCCGGAGCAGTTCCCGGGAAATCAGCACCGGCGCCTTCCCCCCGACGACGAGCACCGTCGAAATGACCAGGTCGGCCTCTCTCGCCTCCCTGGAAATCGCCCCGGGCGTGGACAGGACCGTCCGGACACGGCCGGGAATCTCCCCGGCGGCCTCCACGAGCCTGCCGGGAGAGATATCGAGGATCGCCACATCCGCGCCCACCCCCGCCGCGGTCCGGGCGGCGCTCCTTCCCGCGGTCCCCGCCCCGATCACCACGACCCTGGACGGCGCGGCGCCGGTTACGCCGGACAGGAGCACTCCCCTGCCGCCGCAGACCTTTTCCAGCCCACGGGCCCCCACCTGTACCGCGAGGATCCCCGCCACCTCGCTCATCGGCCGAAGGAGCGGAAGGCTCCCGTCCACGGAGACCGTTTCGTAGGCGATGGCCGCAACCCTCCTTTCAAGGAGCGCGTCGGTCAGCACGGGGAACGCGGCCAGATGGAGATAGGTGAAGATGGAACTCTTTTCCGACAGGAAAGCAAATTCTTCTGTAAGAGGTTCCTTGACCTTGACTACCAGGTCGGCGTCCCAGGCCATGCGGGCGAAGGGAACCACGACGGCCCCCGCCGAGACGTATTCGGAGTCAGGAAACCCGCTCTCATTCCCGGCTCCGGCCTGAAGGAGGACTTCGGTGCCCGCGGCCGTGAGCTTCGCCACACCCGCGGGCGTCATCGCCACCCGGGTTTCCCCGGCCTTGATCTCCCGCGGGACGCCGATCCTCGGCACCGTCAGGACCCGGTTGCGGGGACCAGACGGGCGTCGACGATCTGAAGCCCTTTTTCATGGACGATGACGGGGTTCAGGTCCAGCTCCGCGATCCCCGGATGCCGCGTCACGAACTCCGAAACCTGAAGGAGAAGCCGCCGGATGGCTGCCGTGTCGGCGGCCCTCTCCCCGCGATATCCCCGAAGCAACCGTGCCCCGCGGATCTCGTCGACCATTTCCGCCGCATCCTTTTCCGTCAGCGGGACGAGGCGGAAGGAGACGTCCCCCAAGGCCTCCACCAGCACGCCACCCATCCCGAACATGACGGCGTGCCCGAACTGGAGGTCCCTGGTCACCCCGACGATCACCTCACGCCCGGGAGCGGCCATCGCGCAAATGAGCAGACCGCCGTCCTTCGCATTCTCGCGCATGACCGCGTCCGCGATCCGCCGGCAGGCTTGCCTCACTCCCAATTCGTCCGTCACGTTGAGGACGACGCCCCCCACGTCGCTCTTGTGGGTGACGTCGGGGGAGTTCATCTTCACTGCGACGGGATAGCCGATCTGTCGAGCCGCGGAAACCGCCTCCTCCTCGCTCACCGCGTGCCGGAACGGAACCACGGGGAGACCGGACTCCGACAGGAGCCGCATGGAATCGAACGGAGTGAGGGCCTTCCGGATGTCGGTTTCCGGCGGAACGGCTTCCGTTCTTTCGGGTTCAAGGGGGAACTTCCCCCGGTTGAACCGGGCATGGCAGGCGAGGGCGCGCACCGCACGCTCCGGGGTCGGGAACACGGCGATCTTCTTTTCGTGGAGGAGTGCCCGCTCCGCGCGTTCCACATCGGCCCCCCCGAGGTATGCGACCAGCTCGCAGCGGCCGGGGGTGACGACCCCGCTCGCCCCGGGGATCGGATCGCCGAAGATCGGCATGATCACATCGTAATGGCCGGCGGCGGCCGTAAGGACCTTCCGGTATCTCTCCGCGTCGGCGTCGCCGGTGATGTCCAGCGGGTTCCCCACGATGCAGTGGGAGGGAAGCGTCTCCCTCAGGCGCGCCGCGAGATCCGCGGGAAGCGGCGTCACGCGGAACCCTTCCTCCTCCGCGACGTCCGTCGCGATGATCGCCGAGCCCCCCGAGCTCGTGACGATCAGCATCCTGGGCCCTGCCGGGGCGGGAAGGTAGGCCAGCGCCTTGGAGAAGTCGTAGAGATCCTCGAGCGAGGAGGCCCGGTGAATGCCGAACTGCCGGAACACGGCGTCGTAGATCTCGTCCTTGCCGGCCAGCGACCGGGTGTGGGATTCCGCCGCCTTTCTCCCCCGTTCCGTGCGGCCGGCCTTGAAAATCACCATCGGCTTGCGGCACTTCCGGACCGCCGCCAGGAATTTCGCCGCGTCTTTCACCCCCTCGATGTAGAGGGAGATCACCTTCGTGTTCGGGTCGTCGGCGAAAAACCCGATCAGGTCCGCCTCGTCCACATCGGCCCGGTTCCCCATGCTCACGAAGGCGGAAAACCCGAGCCGGTCTTCGGATGCCCAATCGATCATCGCCGCTCCCACGGTCCCGCTCTGCGAAACGAACGCGATCTCGCCCCTCCGGGTGATGAGGGGCCACGACGCGCAGAATCCGTGGTACGGATAGTTGATTCCCTGGCAGTTGGGTCCCACCACGCGGATGCCGGAACGCGAAGCGTTTCGGGTCAGTTCCTCCTGAAGAACGGCGCCCTCCTCTCCGGATTCGGCGAACCCCCCGCTGATGACGATCGCCGCGCGGACTTTCCGCTCCCCGAGCTGGAGGATCGTCCCCGGCACGAGCTTCGCGGGGATGATGACGACGGCGACGTCGGTCCCCTCCGGCACCTCCGCGGCCGATTTCAGGGAGGACCTTCCCAAAACCGTCTCCCCCTTCGGGTTCACCGGGATGATCTCCCCGGCGTAGCCGGCTTCCACGATGTTCCGGAAGATCTGGAACCCCATTTTCCCGGGGTTCGAGGAAGCGCCGATGACGACGACCCGTTCGGGGCGGAACAGGGGATTGAGGGATCCGGACATGAGACACCACCCGATCTGTTTTGCTTGACAATCTAACAAAGGGGGGGCTGCGTGTCACTCCTTTTCGGGTGTAGTAACTATGGATAGTACAAACGTACGAATCGGGGGAGGCCGTAAAAAGAAAACGACGCCCCGGGCAAGCCGGGGCGCCGTTTCGGTTCAGGAAAGGGAGACTTCGGTCATGCCACCTTGCGGACGTTCGCCGCCTTCTTCCCTTTGGGGCCGGCGGTCACTTCGAACTCCACCTTCTGTCCCTCCGCGAGCGACCGGAAGCCTTCGCCGGAGATCTCGCTGAAATGCACGAAGATGTCCTCACCTTCATCCTGGGTGATGAAGCCGTACCCTTTCGCGTCGTTGAACCACTTGACCGTTCCTGTTGCCATGCCGCTCTCTCCTTTTGTTTCGACCCGACGGGTCGATCGTTTGGGGCAATGCGCCGCCCCGCTGCGTTCGGCCCGCCAGGATGAAAATGGAACGTCACGCACCGATTTCACGTGGTGAACCGTCCGGACGAGGGACCGAAAGAATTGATGGGATTCTAACTAATTGAAATATTCTCGGTTGTCAACCGATTTCTGGATTATCCCGCGGAAAGGGTGATCGGGAATTCCTTCGGAAGTTCCTCGCGCTGCAGGGAGGAATCGGACCCCACGATGATGATGTCGCCGGGTCCGAGGGCGAACAGTTTCTGGGCAAGCTTTGCAAGGCCGAGGCGGTTCATGCTCCTGCGGCTGCGGCGAAACTCCAGGATCGTCCCCACCCGGACGACTTCATTCCCGTGCGGATTGAGGCGATAGACGGGGTAGCCTAGCACGCTCACGAATTGTCCCTGCTTCGGTGCGGTTTTCGTACAACCACGCAATAGGTTCGCGTAACCTACCAGCAAATTTCAGGCCCGGTCGGCAGAAATTTAAATTGCCTTTATTTTCAGAATATTTTGAAGAGATCCCCCCGGGGAGGATCCCATAGTAGGAAAATAATTACCCAGAATAGGCACAAAACCATCCAATCAGTCTACCGATTGCTTCCGGTCCGGTCGACCGATTCTATCTTCCCAGGAGCGACGATTTTCCGCTTAATCCTTTCCAGTCGGTACGCTCCTTGCCGCCGCCCCAGATCTCCAGGAAGACGAAAACGATCATCACCGCCATCACCGCGATCCCGAACCCGAAGAACACCTGGAACAGGACATCCAACATGGCGCCCCCCCTTCCCTTGTCGGGGCCCGTTGGTTGGTCCGCGCCTTGCCGCCACTACGCGCTTTTCCCGGCTTATGAAGTTATTATATAGGCATCGGTACCAGATCTCAACGGATGGATGGTGATGACCCGGATCCGCAACCTGGTTTGCCTTCTCCTTCTTTCCCTGACCGCCGGGACGAACGCCGCGGGTGCGGAAGACTCTTACCTCGCGGATCGTTTGGGAATGGCCAGGGTCCTGGTCGACCGCTACGATTTCCGGGATGCCAAGGTCCTTTCCGTCATGCGTGAGGTGCCCCGTCACCTCTTCATTCCACGCGGATACCGGTCGCAGGCATACGCCGATCACCCTGTCCCGATCGGAGAGGGCCAGACGATCTCACAGCCCTACATCGTCGCGTTCATGACCGGAATCCTGCGCCTCAAGCCCACCGACAGGGTTCTTGAAGTGGGAACCGGGTCCGGTTACCAGGCGGCCGTCGCGTCGAAGCTCGTCTCCGAGGTGTACACGATCGAGATCTTCGAGTCCCTCGCGTCCACCGCCGCGAGCGCCCTTTCTTCCCTCGGCTTCCGCAACGTGTTCACGAGGCGCGGGGACGGCTATTACGGATGGGAGGAGAAGGCCCCGTTCGACGCGATCATCGTAACCTGCGCCGGCGCCCACCTTCCCCCTCCCCTTCTCCGGCAGCTGAAAAACGGGGGAAGGATGGTGATGCCCGTCGGTGGGCCGTTCCTGGCGCAGAACCTCGTATTCATCGAAAAAGAATCCGACGGCTCCCTGAAGCAGCGCAACGTCCTCCCCGTCTCGTTCGTGCGACTGCTTGGCCACTGAGAGGGTGCGGGTGGGCATCCTCGCCGCCATCTTCCTGCTGTCGGCAGCCGCCATCGCGTACGAGATTTTCCTGATACGGCTGCTCTCCTTCCGCTTCTGGCCCCACTTCGTCCCCCTGATCGTTTCCCAGGCGATGCTGGGGCTGGGCGCTTCCGGGGTGGCGATCCAGCTTCTCCGCCGCCGTATCGCAAGCAACCCGGGAGGCGTGTTCGCCTGGCTGGTGCTTCTGGCCGCCCCCTCGTTCGACCTGTTTTTCCGCGTGTCGCTTTTCATCCCCTTCGACCCTTTTCTTCTCCTGTGGCAGATGTCCGCCTGGCCGTCTTTCGCCTTGTTCTTCCTCCTTCTCTCCGTCCCCTTTTTCCTCGCGGGCGGCGCCGTCGGCGTCCCCCTGTCTTTCGGCATCGGCGGAACCGGACCCGTTTACGCGGCAAGCTTCGCGGGGACGGCCGCCGGTGCGATCCTCGCGCTTCCCTCCTTCGGCTTCCTCCCCACCGAGTCGCTCCTGCGGGTACCGACGGCGCTCGGGATCGCGGCAGGCGCGTGCGTGCTCACTTTCCCTTCCGGCTGTCCGCGGCTGTCGCGAGCGTCGTTCCTCGCCGTCCCGGCGCTCCTGCTGCTGGTTTCCCCGGCCCCCCTTTCGCCCTCCCCCTACAAGGATCTTGCGGCCGCCCTCAGGCTCCCGGGCTCCAGGGTGATCGCCAGCCGTTTCGGCCCATCCGCGGATTACCGGACGGTCTTTGCCCCGGCCCTTCACATCGCCCCGGGACTCGCCTTCACTTTCGACGGGGAAATACCTCCTCAAGCCGCCGTGTTCGCGGACGGGGAGGCACGCGGCATCGTACCCTGGCCGCGGAAAGGCGTCCTTCCGGACTATCTTCGGTTCTTTCCCGCCGCTCTCCCCTACCGCCTCGTCACCCGTCCCGCCGTGCTTCAACTCGGCCTGAGGGGTACGGAAGGAGTCCTGGCGGCCGCAGTGAACGGCGCCTCCTCGGTCACGGTGATCGAGCCCTCGGAGGAATACGTCCGGCTCGTTGCGGAGGACCTCCTTCCGTTTTCGGGCGGATGGCCCGATTCCGTCCCGGTCGAAATCGTGACGGAAGGGGCACGGAACTTCCTGGCGCGCGATCCGCGCCGGTTCGACATCATCGAGTTTGCCGACATTTCCTCGGGAACGTTCTCGTCGCTGGGGATCCACGCCACGGGCGAAACGTTTCTGGCGACCCGGGAGGGGATCCGGGCCTCCCTGTCGCGACTCGGGGACAATGGCGTGCTCGCCGTGTCCGGCTGGCTCAAGGTCCCACCGAGGGAAAGCGTGAAGATCCTGCGCACGATACGGGACGAGCTGGAAAACGGGGAGGTTGCCCTTGCGGGGGACCGGGTCCTGGTGATCCGCGGCTGGGGATCTTTCGCGGCGGTCGCACGGAAGGAGCCGTTTGCGCCGCCGGAAGTGGAACGCGCCAGGCGTTTCTGCGGCGAAATGGGGTTTGCCGTCGTGTGGCCGCGGGAGGGCGGCGCGGGACTCTCGACGGATCCGGGCGAACGCGCCGTCCAGGATGCGATCGAGTGGGCCCTTGCCGGAAAAGGACGGCCGCCCGGCAAGGCGCTTTTCGATTTGCGGCCCGCCACCGACGACTCCCCCTATTTCCACCGGTTCCTCGACCTGCGGTCGATACCGGAATTCCGGCGCATCCTGGGCAGCCAGTGGGCGCCGTTCATGGAATGGGGGGTGATGTTCCTCCTGTTGTCCCTGGCCGTCTCCGTACTTTTCGCGTTGATCTTCCTCCTCCTCCCCCCCGTGCTGGCCCTCCGTCGAAAAGGGGAAGGCGGACTCTCCCTCGCGGCGTACTTCTCCTGCCTCGGCGTGGGGTACATGCTGGTCGAGCTGACCTTCCTCAAGATCGGCATCCTGGTGCTCGGCGACACGATACGGGCGGCCACGGCGGCGATCGGCGGCTTCGCCCTTTTTTCCGGCGCAGGCAGCGCCCTGTCCGGGAGATTGGGACCGGGAAAAACGATGGGGCGTATGATCTTCCCGGGGATCGCTCTTCTCTCCATCGCGGGGTTCCTCTGCCTCTCGTTGTCCTCCCCCATCCTCCTGGCAAGCGGGAAGTTCTGGCAGGCGTCCGCCTTCATCGCGTCGATCGCGCCGGCCGCGTTCCTGATGGGGATCCCCTTCCCCGCGGCCATTTCCATGCTTTCACGCGCGGACTCGACGGCGATCCCCCTCGCGTGGGGCGTTAACGGTTTCTTTTCCGTGTGCGGCGCTTCCCTGGCCTCCGTCGGGGCGCTGTGGTGGGGGTTCCGCCTGACCGTTTTTTTCGGGGCGCTCCTCTACCTGCTTGCGGGCGCCCTGTTCCCGCGTCTCGCGCGATGATCGATCCCCTCATTCTTCCCGAATCGAATCCCGTCCTCCGGAATCGTATAATGCAACGAATTCCAGCCAATAATCCCGCTCACGGAGGAAATAACCTTGAACGGAACGCCACCCCGGCCAGTCGACCCCTGGGACACAGGCACCCCCCCCCGTCTCGGAACGCCCCTCCCGGAACGGATGCACGCCCTTACGATCCATCGCGACCGGTACGGCCCCCCCTCGGAATCGCTGCGCGTGGAGACGATCCCCGCGCCGCGCCTCAGGCCGAACGACGCCAGGCGTGTCCTGGTCGCGATCCTGGCGACCGGCCCGAACTTCAACACCAACTTCGCCGCGCTCGGCCTCCCCGTGCCCGTCTTCGGGCGCGGGGACTCCGCGAGCCTGCACGTCCCCGGGAGCGACGCCTTAGGGATCGTGGTGGACGCGGGTCTCGCGGTCACCAGGGTCAAGGCCGGCCAGGCGGTCATCCTGGATTCCTGGACCGGCCGGAACATCCGCGGCTACGAGACCCACGACGGCTTCAACGCCCAGTTCGCCGTGGTGGACGAGGAAAGGGCGATCCCCCTCCCCGCGGCGTTGCGCCGGCAAACCCCCGAGCGCCTCGCGGCCCTCCTGCTCACCTTCGGGACGGCTTACCGCGCGGTGGTGGAGCGCCTTCGTGTCTCCCCCGGGGATTCGGTGCTCGTGATGGGAGGTGGGAAAGGGACCAGTTTCCCCGGGGCCCAGATCGCCAGGGGGCTCGGCGCCCGCGTGATCCTCGTGGGGTCCAACCCGGACCTCGCCAGATCGCTGATCTCCCGCGGCATGGCGGACGCTTTCGTGGACCGCAGGGGGATCCCTCCCGTCGTCTTCGGACCGATCGCTCGCGAGGAGGACCACGAAACGTGGCGCGCACGGACCGAACCGTTCCGGCTCGCGGTCTTCGGAGCGAACCGCGGTCGACCGGTGGACGCGATCTTCGAGCATACGGGCGGAGGGAACTTCCCGCTTCTGGTTTCCGCCCTCTCGGAAGGGGGCCGGCTCGCCTTTTTCGGGGCCACGGGCGCGGGCCTCCGCGGCGAGTACAAGGAGACTTTCTTCTATGAAGGGCGCCGATTCGTGATGGACGCGCGCTGGGTCTGGATGCGTCAGAAACAGGTCCTCTTCCGCAAGGGGAGCCCCGAATCGATCTTCGCGGAGATCGGCCTCCTCCCCGGCCGCCGGGGGCTGGTCTGGGGCGCCGACGCCTACGCGAGGAAATTCATCCGGGCAGCCCTCGCGCGGGGGGCCGAAGTCGCCGTCATCGCGTCGCGCGGCAACGAGGGGAGCGGGATCGCCAATATGCTGCGAATGGGCGTCAAGGCGAAGAACATCCTCAACAGGGACGCCTTCTCGTTTCCGGAGGAGATGCCGGACCCTCTCACCGCGGAAGGTCGCCTGAACCCCGAATACGCGTCGGGCTTCATGAAGCAGGCGCAGGCGCTCGGCAAGGCGCTCTGGGGGATCTTCGGCCCCCGGATCAGCCCGGATTTCATCGTCGAGAGGCCGGACCCGAGCACGATGCACTTCAGCACCTTCGTCCTGCGCGATTATGACGAGAACGACGCCATGCGGTCGGGGTACGTCGTGGCGCGCGGGAGCTCGGACCTCTCTCTCCTGGGCTCTCACATGTACCATTCGTCCCAGGCGGCGGAGGTTATCCGCCTCCTCGACACCGGAAGGATCGTGATGGAGCAGGAGGACCTCGAGGTGACTTCTCTCGCGGGCCTCCCGGAAATTCAACAGAGGATGCTCGACGGGACGATGCGGAAGCCCAAAGGCGTCGCGCTGGTCCAGGCGGACCGCCCCGGGCGCACGATCGAGGACTACGAGGACCATTTTCTCGGCGAGAACCTGCGCAGCGCCGAACCCGCGCAAAAACGGTTCATCGGGCTGCGACTGTCAGGGGAGGTGGCCGTCCTGACGATCACCCGCCCCGACGCCTTGAACGCCCTCAGCGAGGAGATGCTTTCCCAGCTCGCCGCGGTCGTCCGGGAAATCCGGGAGCTTGACTCCGTGGAGGGGAGAACGGTCCGCGCGCTGGTCGTTACCGGCGCGGGGAGGGCTTTCGTGGCGGGGGCCGACGTCAACGAGTTCCTCGGGAAAAACGGCGAAGAGATCGCCCGGCTTGCCGCAAGGAACATCGCGGTTTTCTCGGAGCTCGAGAACCTGCCGATCCCCGTCATCGCGGTGGTGGACGGCTTCGCGCTCGGCGGCGGCAACGAGCTGGCGATGAGCGCCCATTACCGGATCGTGACGGAGAACGCCAGCCTCGGGCAGCCCGAGGTCAAGCTCGGCATCATCCCCGGTTACGGGGGAATGCAGCGACTCCCCCGCCTGGTGGGCCCCTGGAAGGCGGCGGAGATGTGTGTGAACGGCGAGCCGGTCGACGGGCACACCGCGGTCGACATAGGGCTCGCGGACGAGTTCCGCCCTTCCGCGACCGCGCTGCACCGGGCCGTCCAACTGGCGCAGGAGGCCCTCTCGGGAGAAAGATCCCTCGGGCGGAGGGACTGGGACGCTACCGGGGAGAAACAGAAGGAAGCGCTCGCCGATCTCGTCGGCAGGCCGGATGTGCAGGAACTCCTCGCCGCCTCCTCCCCCGACGCCGCCGGTGCGGGGGATCTTCGCCGGGCGCGCATGGCCGCGGGAAAGGCGGCGTTCCAGGCGATGCGGCACGGGTACGAAAACGGTTTCGAGGCGGGTCTTGCAAACGACGCCCGCGCATTCGGCGAGGTGACCGCCTCTCCCGCCGGGCAGGAATGGGTGCGCCGCTTCCTCGAGAAGGATCCCCGGCAGTCCTCGTTTCTCACGCTTCTCCCGCTCGCGGGGATTCCCGGCTCGGCGCCGGAAAAGCCGATCTCCAAGAAGGCCCCCGGGGACCGGGCGCTCACTTTCGAGGAAATCGGCAGGATCGCCGCCCTGATCACGGAAAAAGACGCCGAGGGGAAGGTCTCGGATCTCCCCGCCGCGGCGATGAAGGAACTGCTCTCCATCCTTCGTGACCGCCAGGTTCCCGAGGCCGTCAAATCCCTCCTTCCCGCTGGAGCCGCCAAGATGGGCGACCGGTTGGCCCGGATCCTCCGGAAAGGGGAGATCGGGGTCGCCGTCGTGGACCTCGACGAGCGGACCGGCTTCCCCAGGGAGGGCGCCCGGCCGGCATACGAAGTCCTCCTCGTCCGGAAGGGGAAAGAGCTTCTGTGGCTGGGGAAAAAGCGTCTCCTGGAGGGAGGGGACGCCTCCCCCTGCATCTTCGTCACGAAGGCGTTTCTTTCCAGGACCCGCTCGCAACCCCACCTTCTCCTGCAGGCGATCCTGCACCCGGTCGTGGAGTGGGTCTTCGGCATGCCGCACCTGGTTGCGGTCCTCTGCGAGTCCATCTACAACGCCTCCCCTCCCGGTCCGGCCGGAGACGACCTGAGCGATCTCAACCGGTTCATCGCGGAGGAAGCCGGCAGGGACCGCGACTTCGCCTACTTCGACCGCATCCTGGGCACCCCTTACGAACCTGACGAGTTCCGGATGGAGGAGCTTTCGGCCGCATTCGGCCCCGACGAGCGCAGGATCTCCGATGCCGTTTCCCTCGCCCGCTCGATGGGGATCAATTATCGGAAAAATCTCGAGTCGGTCCTTGCGGCTACCCGCGAAGAGATCGCGCGCGAGCGGACCGCCCAGGGGCGGAAAGCCCTCGACGAGGGGGATGCCGGCAGGGCCTTGCAGGTTTTGCGCAGGCTTGTCCTGGACCCCGATACGCCGGAGGGTGTGCGGGAAGAAGTCACGGCCCTCATCGAGCAGGCGATCCGCTCCGTCGCCCTGGACGCCGAGCCGGCCTACGAAGGCCTCCGGCTGGAGAACGGCGGCATCCAGGTCGAGCCTTGGGCCGGCCGCAAGGCGCGAGCGCTCGCGTCCCTCCTGAACTCGGCTGCGAGCACGGTGCGCACGCAGCGGGAGTCCGTCTCTTCCGGAAACGGTCCCGAACCTGGAATGAATCCCCTGGGGGAAGGGGGCGCCCCCAGGACCATCCACGTCATCGCCGACCTCGAGCGACCCTCCGCGAAGTTCATCGACGGCCACGACCGGGTTCACTGGGACTTCGAAAAGCCGTTCATCGAAGCGCTCCTCTCCGGCGTTTCGTCCGCCCAGCACTCCGAAGGGATCGCCGCGATCCTGGCATGCCGGTTTGTCCGCGACGGCGTCTTCCCGGATGAAAAACTCAAGATCGACAAGCAGTTTTCCATAGCAGTGAAAGGTGCGCTCGAAGGATATCGGTTCTTCCAGTCCCTCCCCGCGAAGACCCGTGAACAGATGGCGGGATTTTACGAGGCCAGCGGCGGCGTGGACCCCCTGTATCGCCTCTTCCTTTCCCTCGGGGAGGAAACGCACCCCGCGCCCGCCAGCCACCTGATCCGACGGGTCGTGGCAAGGACCCACTCTTACAACTACGTCCGCTACGCGGACACGTCTCTCTCCGGTCAGGTCGTCGTCGTCACGGGAGGGGGGACCGGGATGGGCAGGGCCCTGGCGCTCCAGGCCGCCAGGCGGGGGGCGAACGTCGTCGTCACGGGTCGGAGGCCGGACCCCCTCGAAGAGACCCGGGCCGACATGGACGACCTGATCCGGTTCCTCGGGCTGACCAACCAGACGATGACCGTCCAGGGGGACGTGAGCAACCCCAAGTACGTGGGGGAGATGTTCGAGAAGATCGAGAGCGAGTTCGACCGGATCGACATCCTCTACAACAACGCAGGAGTTTCCGGGCCGGTGGAGTTCGGCTCGGTATACCGGGAGGAACACTTCGACCAGTACCGGGACGCCGTGAACATCCACCTCACCGGAGCCTGGCTCGCCAGCCTGGAAGCCGCGCGCCGGATGGAGAACCAGCCGCGGGGCGGTGTGATCGTCATGGTGGGGACCTTCTACAGCGAGAGCATCCACCGCCACGTGCTGCACGCCTACCCCGGCCGGCTTCCCTACACTTCCGCGCAGTCCGCCAAACTGGCGCTCGGGGACTACCTCGCATGGGCGCTCGCCGACCGGAACATCACGGTCCTGTCGCTCAACCCCGCCGCCGTGGCGACCGAGCGCATCCAGATGGGCGCCGGCGTGTTCGACAAAGGCTCGATGGCGCGCGCCCGCGTCGGGCGGAAGGTCTCCCCCGAGGCCCTGGAGCGGGACACTCTCGACAGGACGGTGATGCGGGAGTTCGTTCAGCCGCGGGATTTCGCCAGCGTGGCCCTCGAGGTCCGGCACGTGGCGTTCCGGCGTACCGTCGGCGGCCAGAGGCTCCCGATGGGAGGGGTCACCTACGAACAGCCACCCGGGGTCCTCCCCTCGCATGCAGCCCTTTCGCGGTACCCGGACCTCGTGGGGAAGGTCGCACTGGTTTCCGTGCACAATCCCCTGGTCGGGGACACTCCCCTGATCGAGGCCTCGGCGGTCGCGCTTGCCCGCTCGGGAGCCAACGTCGTCCTGGCCGGGAATCTCCCGGAGGAACTGGAGAGGCTCGCCCTCCGGATCAACTCCGCGGGGGGCGAGGGGATGGCGACGGTTTCCCCCGTGAATCTCGGGAACCCTTCGGCGGTCCAGGAGCTCTTCGACGGCCTTCCCCGCATCGACCTCCTCCTCCACTTTACCGGCAGCGTCGACTGGAAGCGCCCGTTCACCCACATTCCCTTCGAGGAGTGGAACTCTTCCGTCGACCGGTTCGGAATCGTCCCCCGGATGCTCTGCTGGCAGGCGGAGCGCAGGATGGACCGGGACGGGTACGATGGGACCATCGCCATCGTGGGTCCGGACCTGTCGGGCGTTCCGTCCATCCGGGAGCGCCACCTCGTCCAGGTGTTCCAGGCGATGCTGCGCCCCGCGGTGGCCACCGAGGCCATGGAGCGCGCGCTGATGCGCAAGGCGCAGGCCGACGGGTCAGCCCCCGCGCGCGTGAGCGAAATCAACATCGGCCTGATCCTCCCCGGGAGGACGGACGGCAGGAACAAGATCCCGGCGCCGGCG